>NZ_CEWDFQ010000065.1:0-11989 GCF_982438285.1 Acetatifactor sp.
GCCCTTTCACCAGCTTTCAAAAGAGGCCCTGCAGGCGCTGGGCCAGGTTCTTGCGGAAAACAAAGCAAAGAAAATGGCATAGGATGGGAGGACGCAGATGAAGGATAACAGACCCATAATCGGTATTACCATGGGGGACCCGGCAGGGATAGGACCGGAAATCACTGCAAAGGCTTTGAGCCAGAAAAGCATATACGAAAGCTGCTGTCCCCTTGTGATCGGAGATGCCGCTGTTTTGGAAAATGCCCTGGAGATAGTGGGAAAACAGGATATTGCAGTGCATGGCATAAGCGCTCTTTCGGAGGCTGCATATGAATGGGGAACCATAGATGTGCTGGATAGAAAAAAGCTAAGGCCCGGGGACTTCCCCGTGGGAGAAATCTCAGAAAAGGCCGGAGAGGCAGCGTTTCAGTATGTGGAAAAGGCCATTGAGCTTGCAAAGCAGGGGGCGGTGGACGCCACTGTTACAAACCCCATTAACAAGGCGGCCATTAATCTGGCCGGACATGCCTACTCGGGGCACACGGAAATTTATGCCCAGTACACTGGCACCCAAAAATACACCATGCTTCTTGTACATGAAAATCTCAGAGTAGTGCATGTATCCACTCATGTGGCCCTTAGACAGGCCTGTGATCTGGTAAAGGAAAAAAGGGTGTCTGAGGTGATTGAAATTGCCTATGAGGCCTGCAGGGATATGGGAATAGAAGCGCCAAGGATCGCAGTGGCGGGCCTCAATCCTCATGCGGGGGAGGAAGGTTTGTTTGGAAGAGAGGAAATAGAGGAAATCCGGCCTGCGGTGGAGGCGGCAAGAAAACAGGGCATTCTGGCCACAGGACCGCTCCCTCCGGACACTGTATTTTCAAAGGCCAGAGGAGGCATGTATGACATAGTGGTGGCAATGTACCATGATCAGGGCCATATTCCTTTAAAGATGGCTGGCTTTCTATATGATCAGAAGAAAAAACAGTGGGAGGACGTTTCGGGGGTGAATATCACACTGGGACTTCCCATTATAAGAACCTCGGTGGATCATGGAACTGCCTTTGACCAGGCGGGAACAGGAAGAGCCAGCGCAAAAAGCCTGGAAAATGCCATTGATTATGCAGTCCGCTTTGCAAAACAAAGAAGAAAGAAAAAAGAGGTGACGGAAAAATGCCAAGAGAATATATCAAAATAGCAGAGCCGGAGGTGGACGGCAGACTTTATTACAACAGTCGGCTGGATATGGTGGAAGCGCTGCTGCCCAATCCTTGTCAAAGCTGTCATGCCGCTGATCTGCTGGAGACTCCCCAGGGAGACCTGCTGTGCTGCTTCTTTGCGGGGCAGAAGGGCGAGGGCTGGTCGGACGTGAATGTGTATCTGTCGAGGCTGCCCGCAGAAGAAAGCCGCTGGAGCGAGCCAGTGCGGGTGTCCGACGATGATACCCGGTCGGAGCAGAATCCCTCCCTGTTTCTGCATCCTAACGGAGAAATCTGGCTGCTGTATACGGCTCATGTGTCCAAGACGCCGGGCATGGAGCTGCCGCCCCACGCAAATTTGCAGTATACATCCCAGATACGGTGCAGGCGGTCTAAGGATGGAGGTCGGACCTTTGGAAAAACGGAGGTTTTGTTTTCCCGCCCCGGTTCCTTCTGCAGGCAGAAAATTCAGGTTTTGCAGAACGGACGCTTTTTGTTTGGAAACTGGCTGTGCTTTGACGATGACACCAGAAATGGAAGTGATATCACCGTAATACAGATTTCCGACGACCAGGGTGAGACCTGGCGGATGGTGGAGATACCAAAAAGCAGAGGATTGGTGCACTGTAATCTTGTGGAGAGGCCGGACGGAAGGCTGGCGGCCTTTTTCAGAAGCCGGGGAGCGGATTATTTATACCGTTCGGAATCTGAAGATTTGGGAGAGCATTGGACAGAGCCGGAGTCTATAGCGCTGCCAAACAATAATTCCAGTATTTCCGCCATTCCCCTCCAAAGCGGCGCTATTGCCCTGGCGTACAATGCCTGCGGCTTTGGGGAGGACAGGAAGGAAGCCAGGTGGCCCAGGCAGAGAGCTCCCATCACGCTTGCGTTGTCGGAGGATGATGGACTGACCTGGGATCTGCGCAGAATCGTGGAGGGAGCCGAGGGCTTCTGTGGAAGACGAAACGCTGTAAACAATAAAAGGTATGAGTATCCCGTATTGCTGCAGGGAAAGGATGGAACCATTCATCTTGCTTACACCTGGGGAAACCGCAGGGCTGTCAAATATGTGAGAGTGGAGGAAGGCTGGATCCGCGGCGAAAAAGAACTTGACGAGGGACTGAGATATCAGTTTTAGAGCTTGTATTGGAGAAAGGTAAAAATATGGGTAAAGCAAGGGGCAAGAGAGTAAAAGACATCAATCAGAGAAAGGGAACCGCTGTGGCGGCGGCCCCTTCAAAAAAAATTGAAAAGCTGGGTAAACGGATGTGGCAGTACAGGTGGATGTATTTGTTTTTGGTTCCAGCTGTCATCTGGTATATATTATTTGCCTACCTGCCCATTTACGGCGTCACCATTGCCTTTAAGGATTACAACATTGTGAAGGGCGTGTGGGACAGCCCATGGGTAGGACTGCAGAATTTTGCCAGGATTTTCAATGACCCGAATTTTTCCAGAGCCTTCCGCAATACGATTTTTATCAGTTTTCTGAAGCTGATTTTCGTGACGCCCTGCGGACTGGTGCTGGCGCTGCTTTTGTCGGAGGTAAAAAACAAGCTTTTCCGGGGAACGGTGCAGAGTCTTTCCATGCTGACGCACTTCTTTTCCTGGGTGGTGATTGCCTCCATCATGACAGTGCTGCTGTCGCCTACCACAGGTGTGGTAAACGAAATCATTTCCATGCTGGGAGGTACGCCCATTTATTTTCTGGCGGAGGACAACTGGTTTATTTTCTGGGTGGTGGTATCGGATATCTGGGAATCTGCAGGGTGGAATGCGTTAGTTTTTATCGCCGCCATCGGAGGGATTTCCCCGGAGCTGTACGAAGCGGCTTCCATCGATGGCGCCAGCAGATGGCAGAAGATGTTCCATATCACGATTCCCTGTCTGTCGGGAACCATATGCACGGTGCTGATTTTGAAGCTGGGAAGTCTGCTGTCAGGTAATTTCAATCAGATTTTCAACCTGTACAATTCGGCGGTGATGGACGTAGCGGATATTCTGGACACCTATGTGTACCGCCTGGGAATCAACAGCATGCAGTACAGCTATTCCTCGGCGGTGAGCCTGTTCCAGAACATGATCAGTCTGGTGCTGGTGTTTATCGTAAATGGAATTGTAAAACGGATTAATCAGGAGGGAATCGTATGATAAGGGTAAAAAAGGTGAAAAGAAAAAAGGAAAAATACACCCTGGCGGACTGGGTCATTGGTTTTTTGCTTTTGTGCTTTGGACTGGCGATTGTGTATCCTGTCTGGTATCTGTTCATGCTGTCCTTTTCCACCTTTGGGGGAATTTCCTCCAGCAGCAATCCCTTTATGCTGGTTCCGGCGGGATTTACGTTGAGTGCCTATAAGGATATTTTTTCTTCGCCCTATATTCAGTCGGGCTACATGATCACCATCTTCCGGACGGTGGTGGGAACAATCCTTTCCGTATTTTTTATGGCGCTGGCGGCCTATGCGCTTTCAAAGAAGGATATGCCGGGCAGAAAGGTATTTACGGTATTTTTTCTGGTGAATATGTTTGTGCAGGGAGGAATGATTCCCACCTACCTGATGATTAAGGAGCTTGGACTTTTGGACAATATCTGGCTTTTGGTTCTTCTGCCAATGTTCAATACCTATTATATGATCATTCTGCGGAGCTTTTTCTCCACCATTCCGGAAAGCCTGGCAGAGGCGGCGAAGCTGGATGGAGCGAGCGAGGTGCAGATATTTTTCCGTATCATGGTGCCCTTAAGCGTTCCTTCCCTGATCGCGGTGGGTACCTGGGTGTTCTTTACCCATTGGAACTCTTGGTTTGACTCCCAGCTGTATTTTTCCACCATGAAAAAACAGGTGGTGCTGGTGCAGATACGAAGACTGGTTATCGAGCAGAGTAATCTGCTGCTCACGGGCATGACTACGGGAAAGGCTGATCTGCCTACGGAAAATTCCATCCAGGCGGCAGGCATTATGGTCACCATACTGCCAGTGTTGATTATTTATCCCTTTGTAAAGAAATTTTTTGTCAAGGGAATGACTCTGGGAGCGGTAAAAGAGTAGGATACAAAACAAATTGTTTTTATCAATAGAAAATAGAAGGAGGTTACAAATGAAAGGAAAAATGATGAAAAAGGCGATAGCGCTTGTTTTATGCTGCGGTATGACGTTGTCCATGGCCGCCTGCGCAGGCACAGAGGAAGAACAAAGCGGCGGGAGCCAGCTAGGCTCTGGGACACAGGGAACCGAGGCTGAGACGGAAGTAATGCAGATATCCTGGTACAACATCAATCCTCCCTATGAAGATAACTCCTGGGGGGAACAGACCTTTGAAGAGCTGTTTGGAGTGGACGTGGAGATTGTCCGGGCGGAGAGCGAGGATGAACTGAGTACACTGCTTGCAGGCGGAGATATTCCCGATGTGATGATATTAAGCTCTGTGGAGCAGGTGGCTTCCTTCCAGAACCTGGGCATTTTAGCCAGTGTCACGGAGGAGGAGATACAGGAATATATGCCTTCCTATTATGCCATGTGTGTGGCTGAGGATGAGGATTTCTTTTCCTACTCCATGATTGACGGCGTCAATTACGGCATTGCAAAGTACAAGGCTGCAAGCGGCATCGCACAGGCGGCTGTGATTCGGGCGGACTGGCTGGAAAACTGCGGATTTGATTCGGTGCCCACCACATTGGAGGAGCTGGAGGAGGTGTTTACGGCCTTCACCTATAACGATCCCGATGGAAACGGAGTGGACGATACTTATGCGCTGACCTCCGGCTCCGATAAGGAAGAAGGTAAGCGTTTCTTTTCTTCCATTTTCGGGGCATATGGAATTAATCCTTTCTGCTGGACTGAGCAGGACGGAGAGGTTGTATTTGGATTTGCCACTGAGGAATGCAAGGAGGCCTTGAAGCTGTTAAACAAATGGTATGGCATGGGATTGATCGATCCGGAATTTGTTACGGATGAGAGCAGAACCTCCGGTACGGACATCGCTTATAAATTTGCAAACGGCATTACAGGCTTTGTGGATGGCTTTGCCTTCGATGACTATGAGTGGGACAATGACGCCCATGTAAATGCAAAATGGGTCGCATCAAATGAAAGCTGGCAGGAATTTTTCTCTGCAAATGCAGGAGATGAGGAGGCGCTTTACGGTACTGCCAATGTGACAGATTTCAGCGATGATATGATCGATCCCTATTATATTGTAATTCCCCAGATTGTGGGACCGGCGGGAGAAAACTCCGGCTATTATGCGGGCAGCAATATTTCCGGTTACATCTGCTTTGGCGTACAGCTTGAGGATGACAGGGAAAAGATGTACAAGGTAATGGACATTCTGGAGCAGCAGGCTGCCGACACAGACATCATTATCAATCACTGGGGACCTGAGGGCTACATCTGGGAGTGGAACGAGGATGGCACGGAAAGAGTCTGGATTGAAAACTACAGTGAGAAAGAGGACTATAACGCCCAGGGCCAGACCATGGGAAATGGCCAGTGTCTGTGGCCTATGTATGTTTCCAATGATGCGTTTTTGACCATTATAGGCGGAGCCAGAATGAGCCAGCGCTATGAGGTGGATATGCCTATGTTTGCGCAGATGAACACGGTGACGGATGTGGTGAAGGTCTCCTTAAGCGCGGCTACGGAGAATCCAGATCTGATTTATGCCTATCCTTTGGAGTACATTGTAAAGGCAATCCGTGGGGATGTGGATATTGATGCAACCTGGGATGACACCGTACAGACCTGGTACGACAATGGCGGCACCCAGCTTACGGAGGAAGCTAACGAATGGTATCAGGGAACACAGAAGTAACGGTACGAGAGCACTTTGACGATGAACTACAGCAGAAGAACCGCACACTGCGGACACTTCCGGGGCGGCTTCTGCTGGGGCCTACGGGCTCCAGGCTGTTTGCAGACTACCTGGAGCCCGCTGCGGGCTTTTTGGGAAGGATAGATTTTATCCATAAATTAAATCTGCCAGGAATCTTTTGGGTGGAAAGGGAAGAGGGGCCTTTTTTAGAGCCGGTGGAAGCCATATGGAGACCCAGCTTTCTCACCTTAAGGCGGGAAAATAGCTCCTTTGCCTTTGAGGAACACAAATTTATCACCTGGGAGGATTGTGCGGTTTCCTGCCAGAAATGGGTAAATAAGACCCAAAGGACGATGAAGCTTTTCTTTCGCATGCCACAGGACTGCTGGCAGATAAAGCAGGATGGGGGATGCGTTTTGCTGGAAAGAAGCTGCGCATGCCACGGGCTTCATCTTGTGGGAGCAGTCTGCTCGGACAATGGCATTCATCTGCAGGGGACGCTGGAGGTACCTGCGGGGGAAAGTACAGAGTTTGTTCTGGCGGCAGCCATAGGGGAGAAGGGAAGCGAGGACTTAAAGGATACGGCTGGCAGGGTAAAGAAGTATCTTTCCCAAAGCAGCCGGGTCTTGGCCTGTGTGGAAGGGCAGCAGAGGGAGTACGGTGCATGGTTTGAGGACGTGCCTTCTTTTGAGTCCGACGACGCTCTTTTGAATAAGACTTGGAAATATCGGTGGTTTTTGCTGCGCCATAATTATGCAGAGCCCCACTGTGGGAATATGAGGCACGGGATGTTTTATGAGGGCAGATCTCATAAGACGGTAAAGGACCTTTATGAGCCCAAGGGGCATGAATTTACACAGCTGATTCCCCTTTCCACACCGCTTCACCTGTTGGACTGCCGCTGGAAAAAGGATGGGACGCCCTGTATGGAGGCGGTGCGGTCCCTTGTGGACAGCGCGGACGGCCAAGGGCTGTTTCACACGATGATGGTGGACAAGACGGGGGCAGTGTATGGGAATTTTGCGGGCTGGGCCCTTTATCAGCTGTATCTGGCAAAAAGAGATAAGCCTTTTCTGAAAGAGGTCCTGGGAGCCTTTCAGAAAAATGTGTGGGGCGTCTGGGAGAGCAGCAAAAATGGACAGGATGATTTGCCTGTGTGCAGAGATCACCGCAGGACGGGGAAGGAGTACCAGCCTTCCTTTTGGTATTTCCGGAATTTTCCGGATAATGCAAGGGATAATGACAGCTTTGACTGGATGAAACGGGTGGATTTGGCAGTATATCTATACCTGAATGGGCTGGGCGTAGCAAAATTGTGCGAGATCACAAAGGATAAGGGCGCGGCCTCCCTTTATAGACTGGCACAGAGGCTTAAAGAGCAGATTTTAGAGAAAATGTGGGATGAAAAAACTTCTTTTTTCTATGATCTGCACCACGAGACGGGAGAAAAGGCCATGGTGCGAAACGTGGTGGGGATCTATCCTCTATGGGCGCAGATCACGGAAGAAAAGCACCTTCCCCTGCTTCGTTCCTATTTTTCCCCGGAGGGCTTTGCAACAGGCTCAGGCTTTGCCTCGGTTTCCCGGGACTGCCCGGTATTTGCACCGCAAGGCGGCTGGAAGGGCAGCTTTTTCAAGGGAAGAAACGGCTGTATGTGGGATGGCCCCTCCTGGCCTTATACCACAGGGGTGGCGCTGGATGCCATCGCCTTGCAGAGCAAGCGCTGGGGCCATCGATTCGACGGAGCCTTTGGAAAATATCTGAGGGAATATTCGCTGGAGCATTATCGGGGAAACTGTCTGGAGGAGCCCTATCTGGTGGAGCATTATGATCCGGTGACAGGGGAGGCGCTGAGTGATGAGGCGGACTACCTGCACTCCTTTTATATTGACCTTATCGTCAGGCATGTGGCGGGAATCACGCCCACAGAAAATGGAATCGAGATCGATCCCTTAGATGTGGGGCTTGAGCGCTTTACCCTTGAGAATCTCTTTGTGGGAGAGAAGGTTATTTCCGTATCCTATGAGAAAAATCAATACTACAGGGTGAAGGCGGACGGTGAAACGGTTTTTGAGGCCAAGGAACCTAAGAAGGCATTTGTGAAGCTTTGAGAGCGCAAGACATAGGAGGGAGAAAAGCATGGGGTTTTTAGAAACATGGAAAAACCCTTCCGGGGAAAACAGGATAAAGCCCTTTTGGTTTTGGAACGGGAAAATAGAACGGGATGAGATCGATTTTCAGCTGGCTGAGATGAAAAAGCAGGGGGTGGGCGGCGCCTTTATCTGTCCGCGCCAGGGACAAAAAATTCCTTATCTGGGTGAGGAATGGTTTGAGCTGGTGCGTCATGCCTGCAGGCGGGGGGCGCAGCTTGGGCTGGAGATCTGGCTGTATGATGAATATCCTTATCCCAGCGGCATGGCAGGCGGAGAGACTCTTTTGGAGCATCCGGAGGCAGCCCAGAAACAGCTGGTATTTTGGGGAAGCTGGGAGAGGGGCGGACGATGGCTGGAGCTTACCCTGGGATGGGGGAAAATTTTGTATGCGGGCGCGGTGCCTGTGGATTCGGAGGGGCGGCTTTTGCGGGAAAACACACTGGATATGCGCAGGCACATCGGGATTGTGCAGACGCAGCAGATCTGTATGCACGCCGGAATGACGCCCTATACGGACAAACGCTTTTTCACCTATGGCCCTCAGAAAACCTTGAGAGTCTGGCTGCCGGAGGGAAGCTGGCGGCTGGAAATTTTCAGCGAGGAGGGCCTAGAAGACTACAAATATTTTGGGAATTTTTTTGATCCTTGTGACAGCAGTGCGGTACAGACCTTTCTGCGCTGTACCCATGAAAGATATTTTCAGGCGCTTGGAAAGGATTTTAACACCCAGGTCAAAGGTATTTTCTCCGATGAGGTGTTCTTTTTAGGGAAGATTCCATGGTCTAAGCATCTTCCGGAAAAAATCAGAGAAAAGCACGGCTACGATTTGTGCGCAAAGCTGCCTGCTCTCTGTGACAGAGCTTATCCGGGTGCGGCCAGAATACGGTATCAGCTCTATCAGGCGGCCCACGAGCTTTTGCGGGATTCCTATCATAAGCAGACGGCGGACTGGTGCGCCGCACATGGCATAGCCTTTGTAACGGAGACACCCTCTATGCGCCGTTCCACCCAGATTTACAGCACTGTGCCTGGCGGAGACGCCTGCCATGAGAAGCTGGGAGTGTCCCTGGAGGAAATTTACGATAAAGATTTGGCCAATTATAGAAGCTGTGCGCCAGGAATCGCTTCCCTGGCCGCTCAGTCGGGCCGGGAATATGCCCTGGTGGAGAGCTTTCACAGTGTGGGCTGGACCATGACCTTACAGGATGCCAAGTGGATGATAGATTATCTGGCGGCAATGGGGATCAATTTTTATACCTTTCATGCCTTCTGCTATACCATAGGCGGTCTTGCAAAGCATGATGCGCCGCCCTCCCAGTTTTTCCAAAATCCCTACTGGAAGCATTATCATCTGCTGGCGGATTACGGGGCCAGACTGAGCCTGTTTTTGAAAGGCACCAGAAAGTCCTGCAGGATTGCGCTGCTTGATCCGGTGACCTCCCTGTGGACACATCTTGGCAGCCCCAGAAAGGGCTTTTCCTATGCAGGAGAGGATTCGGCGGAGGAAAAGCATTTGAGGCAGCTTAGGGAGGATTGGATTTATCTGGCAAAAACCATGCTGTTTGCGCAGATTGGCTTTGATTTTCTGGACGGGGAAATTCTGTGCCAGGCTAAGGTGGAAGCGGGCAGGCTGTACCTGGGAAGGGCGGTCTATGAAGTGGTAGTGATGCCGCCCATGAGCAATATAGAGCGGGCTGTTACAGAGAAGCTTCAGGAATTTGCAGACTGCGGCGGACGGCTTGTTGCAGCCGGTATGCTGCCCTATGAGGTGATCGATGAGGATGAGAAGGCGGAGGAGAAATACTGTCGTCTCTTCGGTACACCGGACGCAAATCAAAAGCGGTATTGGGAGGATGGGGAGCAGGACAGGGGACTGCAGGTATTTCGTGAAAAAACCAATGTGTTTCTGGCGTCCTCTGGCAGTCTGCAGCAGGAGGGCTTTCAGGAAAAATATCTGGAAGCACTTGAAAAGGCGGCGGGCGCTCCCGTGATCGGCATTTCAGTGCTGGAGGGGGAGCCAAGAGAGCTTTGCTCCTGCGTCAGGGAGGACGAAAAGGGAGCCCGCTATGCGCTTTTGTGCAATCATGGGGGCGGGAAAATGAAGGTAGGGCTTTCTTTAAAGACCCCCGCTGAAACCGTCTGCAGACTGGATGCGGAGGATGGAAGCATTCTGCCTGTGGATTCTTCTGAGGGAAGGGAATTTGAGGCAGCGCTGGGACCCTGGGAGTCTGTGCTTATGGGCTTTGATGTGCCCCGGGACGAAGGGCCATGGAAAAGGGAGGAAAACTGTCAGGAACCGAAAGGGAAAAGAAAGAAGGAAGAGACAATCCTGCTCCCCATGGATGAAAATACCCGCTGGAAGATTTCTATGGAAGGGGAAAATGTATTTCGTCTGGGCGAATTTCAAATGTCTCTGGATGGAAAGCGCTGGAGAAGAGGGGAGACAGATACCTTTATTGAGCTGTGCGACAGGTTTCAATGGCTGGACGGCGGGCAGATTAGATTCACGGGAACATTTGGGACGCCGAAGCGGCTGCGAATTTCTTATCCGGTCACCCTTTACTGCCGGAGAGAATTTCAGATAGATGCAAAGCCCTCAAAGCTTCTCCTTCTGATGGACAGGGAGGCGATTACGGGGGAATGGGAAATGAAACTAAACGGAATACTGGTGGAAAAGGAGCAGTTTCATCCCTTCTTTATATACGACAGGGGAAATGTGGCCTGCGATGTGACTAATCACGTCAGGACGGGACATAATCTTTTAGAGCTTCAGATTATAGTGAAGGAGGACTGGGACGGATTGAGAGAGCCTTTGTATCTGCTGGGGGACTTTGGTGTAAGGCAGGAAAAAATTGTGCCAAAGCCGGAGCATGCAGTCTGGCAGAGCTCTCATATGGAAGGATTTCCCTGGTACAGCGGCACCCTTTGTCTTGAGACGAAGCTGATGCTTGGAGAGGCGCTCAAAGGGGATATGGTAAACATGGAGCTTGCTCCTGGTATAACAGCGTCAGACTGTCTGGAGCTTTTGGTAAACGGACAGTCACTGGGGGTACGAGCCTTTGCCCCTTATCGGTGGCAGTGTCCGACAGGGCTCCTCAAGGAAGAAAATGTTTTATTACTGCAGGTCACTAACACATTGGGATCCATGCTGGAGGGAAGCTGATCCTTCAATCCACCTCCACCAGGGTCACCCGGTTTTTGCCCACTCTCTTGGAGTGGTACAAGGCGGCATCAGCCTGCCCCACCAGCTCCTCCATGGTGCTGTCCATGGAGGGAAACATAACGGCCACACCTACACTTACTGTGACGATTCCGTTTGGCCCGGGGATTGCGCGGTCCCGCACACGCTCCAGCAGGCCCCAGGCCGCAGACAGAGCCTCCTTTTTGGAGCAGTCTCCCAAAAGGAAAAGAAATTCCTCGCCTCCATATCTTGCCGCGAGAATGCCCAGGTCCTTGGAATAGGAGAGTATGATTTCGCCGATGATTTTCAGGCAGGTATCTCCTGCCTGATGTCCCAGGGTATCGTTGTATTTTTTGAAATCGTCAATGTCAAGCATCATGGCGGCAACGGGCAGCTGCATTTTCTGACAGCGGCGAAAACAGGGAGGCATATTTTCGGAGGCCCAGCGTCTGTTGGGCAGACCGGTGAGAGGGTCCGTCCGGTTGAGCACCTCCAGCTTCACTAACGACTCTCCGCTTCTCAGCCGCAGATCCGTAATGATGTAAAGTAAAAAATAGACTAAAATCAAGGCGGTGATGCCGCCAAACAGATCATAGCTGACGCTGCGCGGTGTTTTAAAAAGCAGAACCAGTACAAGAAAGACAAAAAAGGCTCCTGTGAGAAGG
>NZ_CEWDFQ010000066.1:0-11870 GCF_982438285.1 Acetatifactor sp.
AGCAAGGAAGGCGTCGGCTGCAGGAGAGAAGGCCTGCGCTTTTTTCCAGACCAGTACAGTACCTGAATCCATAGAAGGTGAAAGGGGAATGAAGCACATTCCCGGATATTGGCAAGCCATATCAAGTGTCAGAACGCAGCTGCCGTTCTCCCGGGCTAACATGGCCAGATTATATAAAAGATTTCCGCTGGCTGTGATTTGCAGATTTTCCCCATAGGAGCCGAACCAGTTACGCAATTCGTTCTGCAGATTTTCCCGACCGGGCAGAATCAGAGGCATGTTCGCCAGGTCTGCGGGCGAAACAGTCTCTTTTTCTGCCAGAGGAGAGTCTACGCTGACAAACGCCCCCCATTGTTCGCGGACGGGCGTTCGAATGAAGCTGTATTTTACAATATCTACTGGCTCCTGCAAAAGGCCGACGTCTAAAAGCCCCCGCTCCAGCCGCTCTTTGATATTGTCGGAGTTTCCACTGTAGAAGGTAAACTGAACAAGGGGATTTTCCTTTTGAAAACCTGAAATCAGGCGCGCCAGAAATTGGGAGCTTCGAAGCTCCCCGCTTCCAATGGATATGATTCCTGCCAGCTCATCCTGCTTGTGCAGGAAATCATCTTTTGTTTTATCAGCCAGAGCTACGATTTCCTCTGCTCGACGGCGCAAAAGCATTCCGTCCTCTGTCAGGACGATCCGATGCCTGCTGCGGCGGAAGAGCTGTACGCCCAGCTCCTCCTCCAGCTGCATCAGCTGTCTGGACAGGGTAGGCTGAGTCAGATGAAGCAGAGTGGCGGCTTTTGTAATGTTCTCTTCTCTGGCTGCCATCAGGAAGTATTTCAAAACACGGATTTCCATATTGAATCCTCCTTTGTTTTAAAATATCACGCATATGCTCAAAAATCAATATATTGACTCTTCAAATGCTTTTTAGCTATTAAAAAAAGGCCAGCTTGTATTTTGAGGAGCTGATATGGTTGATAGGCTGATATTTTGGAACCTATACAAAAAATGTATGGATAAGGATAAAAGATAAGTATTAGCCACTGGATGAGATCCGCTTTATAATAGGGCCAGAAAATAAAAAGCAACGGGAGGTATGATGGATGAAAAAAATACTTTCGATTTTATCAGCCGCAGCAATGGTTTTTTCGCTTACGGCTTGTGGAATGCCGGGGGAAACACAGACAAATGCTTCGGAATCCTCGGACGGCGTCACTGCTGTAACGGAGGAGGCTGTTTTAGATAACAGTGTGTCGGAAAGCAATGATCACGGCATGGACACAGAAGAAGCAGAATCCATGGAACAGTCTGGCGATACGGATACCACAAATATTTTGGTGGCTTATTTTTCCTGGGCGGACAACGCTGTTTTGGCGGATGATGTGGATGCTGTTGCTTCCCCCAGCGTCATTCCGCCAGGAAACGTACAGCAGCTGGCGGGCTGGGTGCAGGAGGAAACAGGAGGGCATCTGTTTTCCATTCAGGTGACGGACCCCTACCCCAGCGACTGGGATGAATGCCTTGCCCGCGCCAATCAGGAACGAGGCGATGACGCACGCCCCCAGCTGGAAGAGAGCGTGGAGAATCTGGAGAGCTATGATGTGGTTTTCCTGGGGTATCCTAATTGGTGGTATGGCGTGCCTATGGCGCTGCTTTCCTTCCTGGAGCAGAATGATCTTTCGGGCAAGCAGGTCTACCTGTTTTGCTCCCATGGCACCGGCGGCCTTGCAAACAGCGGGGGACTTATAACCGAAGCTTCGCCGGAAGCCATTATCTCTGATAACATCTTTGATTGCTATGAAGAGGAGGCTGCGTCATCGGAAGAAGCTGTAAAAGCCTGGGTAGATGAGCTTGGATATGCCTGCCGGACGGAAGCAGAGGAGGAAGATAAAGCTATGACAGAGCGTCAGATATCGGTGCGGTCTGGAGATGCCGAAGTTATTTATAGGCTTAATGATGGCAATGCCGCAGATTCTCTTTATGAGATGCTGCCCTTAACAGTAGAGGTGGAGGATTACAGTACCAACGAGAAGATTTTTTATCCGCCCGAAGAACTTGCATGTGTAGAAACACCACTTGCAATGTCGGATACAGAAGGAGGGGCATTAGCTTATTATGAGCCCTGGGGCAATGTGGTAATGTTTTATGACGGATATAATGAAAACTCCGCTTTATATGAATTAGGACATGTGGTTTCCGGCATGGAAAATATCGGCCGGATGTCGGGGATGATCACTATTACGGTTGTAGAATAATAGAATTTTTGAGCGGCTAAAGAGATGGAAAGAAAGCGTAATTATGAATAGGAAAGAACGTACAGAACAGAAAACGCAGGAACTGTTTCACAGCCATGCAGCCGGGAATGAAGGTCCCGATCCGGAGTTTATGCAGATTTTACAGGGATATATTTTTGGAGATGTGTGCTACACAGGGAGTCTGGACAATCGGATACGGGAACTTGTTACGATTACTACGCTTACGGTGCTTAGCACACTCCCCCAGTTAAAAGCTCATGTTCAGGCGGGACTTAACGTCGGATGCACGCCGGTGGAGATCCGGGAGGCCATATACCAGTGCGCGCCTTTTATCGGATTCCCTAAGACCCTCAATGCCATCAGCACCATGAACGAGGTCTTCACGGAAAATGGCATAAAACTGCCTCTGCCGGAGCAAGGCACGGTGTCGACCGATGAGGAACGGTATGAGAAAGGGCTGGCTATTCAGGCTCCCGTTTACGGAGATGAAATCGCGGATCGGTATACCTATCTTCCTGGAGACTTTGCGCAGGCCGTGCCCCGGTTCCTGACGGAACTGTGCTTTGGGGATTTTAACACCCGTACCGGGCTGGACGGAAAGCTCCGTGAACTGCTCACAGTGGTACATGCCAGCGGCTATATGGGGATTCCCCGTCTGTTTAATGCCTTAAATGCCTGTAAAGACCTGTTGGCAGAGGAAGAATAAATCGAAAAACAAAATTGGAGGAAATGAACATGGAATTAAAACAATTACCGAAAATCGCTCTGGGCGCCTGGGCCTGGGGAAATGATGGAACATTTGGCGGGAGTCTGACCGACGCGGATCTGCGTCCGGTGTTTGACGCGGCCAGGAAAGTCGGGCTGAATCTCTGGGATACCGCTTATGCTTATGGCATGGGCGCTTCTGAGAAAGTTCTGGGCGAGTTTTTGCGCACCGTACCTCGTGACAGCTATCTTATTTCGGATAAGTTCACGCCTCAGTGCGCGGATCCCAATGCGGAAAATGCTGTAACCGCTATGTATGAAACCAGCGCCAAACTGCTGGGTACTGACTATATAGATATTTACTGGATCCATAATCCGGTGGGTGCGCCGGAGTGGACAAGGAAACTGATTCCTCTGGCGAAGACCGGCAAGATTGGCCGCATCGGCCTTTCCAACCACAACCTGGCGGAGATCAAAGAAGCCGCTGCCATTCTGGAGGCCGAAGGATTGAAGATCGCTGCCATCCAGAACCATTACAGTCTGTTAAACCGCTCTTCCGAGACCTCCGGCATCCTGGATTACTGCAAAGAGAACGGCATCACGTTCTTCTCTTATATGGTGCTGGAACAGGGCGCATTGACCGGTAAGTACGATACCGGGCATCCTTTCCCGGCTGACTCTGACCGCGGCGCGGTGTATAACCCTATGCTTCCCCAGTTGGAGAAACTGAATGCCGGTTTGAAAGAAATCGCTGATAAACATGGGGTTGCCATCGCTCAGCTGCCGGTAGCCTGGGCCATCGCCAAAGGCACCTTGCCGATTATCGGAGTGACCAAAGTGTATCAGGTAGAGGATGCAGCAAAAGCTGCCGCTGTGGAGTTGACTGTTGATGAGATGGAAACCATGGAACAGCTGGCCGGCGAGACGCCATTGAACGTCATCCGCTACTGGGAAAAAGAAATGAAGTAAGGAGGCGGACCGGAAATGAAAATTGTTGTATTAGAGGGCAGCCCGAACAAGAAAGGCTCTACCCACCTGCTGGCGGACTGTTTCCGCCAGGGGGCAGAAGAAGCAGGTCATACCGTCGAACTGATTGATGTAACTCACGCAGATATCCATCCCTGCACCGGCTGTATCCACTGTGGTTATGAAGGTCCCTGTGTGCAGAAGGATGATGTGGAAAGCATCCGCAGGAAAATCCTGGATGCTGATATGATGGTATTTGCCACTCCTCTTTATTATTACGGTATGTCCGCCCAGCTTAAGACCATGATCGACCGGTTCTGCGCCTTTAACAGCTCCATCCAGCGTAAGCACATGAAATCCGCTCTGCTGACTGTTGCCTGGAATAGCGACAACTGGACATTTGAGGCCCTGGAAGCCCATTATAAGACGTTGGTGCGGTATCTGAATCTTACGGATATGGGTATGGTGCTGGGATATGGCTGTGGAAGCTCGTCTATGACCAAGCACTCGGAATATCCGCAGCAGGCGTATCATTTGGGGAACGGACTGAAGTAGGGAGGATTGTACATATTGCTGAAAGAACGTATCGATGTTCATGGGCATTATTTTCCACCGGCATATCAGAAATTGCTGCGACGCCACAACGTAGACCTTTTGGATGGCGTGAAAGCCCCTGTCTGGTCTATTGAACGGCAGTGGGAATATATGGGGCAGAACTGGCAAAACAGTATCCGGATAAATTCGCACCTCTGGCAAGTTTACCCTTACCGGAGATTCAGGAATCCATTCAGGAGATTCGTTATAGTCGGCCGACACTGGTAACTATCCATCCAACATTACCTTGGAATAATATTTCAGGAATAGCTGAAGAACTTCCTGGCCCTGTGATGGAATATTTCTTTGAAACGACCAGGACAGTAGTCAATCTTCTTTTAAAAGGCACATTGCGCAAATATCCGAATCTTCGGTTTATCGTACCCCACGGCGGCGCATTTTTAACGATTCTTTCAGATCGGCTTATTCCATTAGCTGGACTGCTGTTATTTGACCTTTTACGGATGGTTACAAACGAGTCCCATCTTTTATATGGAAGCGACAGCCCGTTTACTCTTCTTCCGGTGTGCGTGAGTCAGGCAGAACAGATGGATCAAAAATCAAACGACACTTTAGCAGAACAAATCTATCAAAACAACCCAAAACTGCTCTTTAAAGAAGTGGGAATATTGGGTTAAGACATAATGGAGAAAATCAATATGCCAGTAATTACATTAGAAGCAGCTCAGTTAAGCAAGGAGCAGAAACAACAGTTGGCAAAAGAATTTACCGCAAGTGCTGCCAGGATTATGAAGATGCCGGAAGAGGCATTCTCTGTAACTTTGTAGAAAAGGAGGCCCTTTTGTAATGGAAACAGTTAAATTGAGTAACGGTGTGATGATGCCAATGGAAGGATTTGGGGTTTTTCAGATCCCAGAGGAAACCTGTGAACGGGTGGTGAAAGATGCCATTTCTACTGGGTACCGCCTGATCGACACAGCCAGTTCCTATCAAAATGAAAAGGCTGTGGGCAGGGCAATCCAAAGCAGCGGTGTTCCGAGGGAAGAACTGTTTATTACAACTAAGGCCTATATTCAGCAGATGGGCTATGAGAAAACAAAAGAAGCCTTTCAGGAATCTTTGAGCAATCTGGGACTTACCTATTTAGATTTATATTTGATCCATATGCCTTTTGGAGATTATTATGGCTCCTGGCGTGCATTGGAAGAACTGTACCAGGAAGGAAAGATTCGGGCCATTGGCGTGTGTAATTTCCTGCCCGACCGTCTGCTGGACCTGTGCTATAACGCAAAAATCCTGCCGCAGGTCAATCAGATCGAGCGCCATCCTCACTATCAGCGTATGGAAGAACTTTCCCTGATGCAGGAGATGAATGTACAGCCGGAGGCGTGGGCTCCCTTTGCGGAAGGCCTGAAGGGAATGTTTACCGAACCGGTACTATTAGAGACAGCAAAAAAGTATGGGAAGACGCCGGCTCAAGTCATCCTGCGCTGGAATGTGCAGCAAGGTGTCATTGTGATTCCAAAATCGGTTCACAAAGAGCGGATGGAGGAGAATTTGGACATCTGGGATTTTCATCTGGACAAAGAGGATATGGAGAAAATCACAGCCATTGATAAAGACTGTCCCTCCATGCTGGATACCCGGAAGATCAGCGAAGTGAAACGGGTGTATGACTATTTGAACAACCCTGTGCTGACCAGCTTGTAATGGTTGAAAGGAGAAATGTTTTATGATGAATATTGAAGTAAACGGCACGAATATCCAGGTTAAGCTGTATGACAACAGCTCTGCAGAGGCAGTAAAGGAATTGTTGAAGAAAGGGCCATTGACTATTTCCATGAAGGACTATGCCCATATGGAAAAGTTCGGCAGCTTTGGCGTACAGCTGCCTGCCAATGATGAGCATATCACCACAGAGGCTGGCGATGTGATTTTATCGGAAGGAAACCTGTTAGTCATCTATTATGCACCGAACACATGGACCTTTACCCGACTTGGCAAGGTGCAGAACCTGTCGGCATCTGAACTGAAAAAGGTTCTGGGAAAGGGCGATATCACAGCAACATTGACATTAAGTGACGAGTAAAAGTTAATACGGGGGGAGACTTTTTTTGATACTGCCGAGGTTTATGGCCCCTATACCAGTGAGGAAATTCCGGGAGAAGCGCTGCATTGGGGAATGAGCGAGGCGTTGACTCGTACCATTCGGAAAGCCCATGCCTTGCTCCCACTCACAGCCGTTCAGAACGAGTATTCTATGTGGTATCGAAATGTGGAAAAAGAAATGCTTCCCGTATTGGAGGAATTAGGAATTGGCCTGGTATGTTTCTGCCCTCTTGGACGCGGATACTTGACCGGCAAATTAAATCAGACTGTTTTCTCGTCTCAGGCCAAAGAAAAGGGATGTACCATGGCACAGCTGGCTCTTGCATGGATTCTTGCCAAACGCCCATGGATTGTCTCAATTCCGGGTACGACAGAGCTGCACCGATTGGAGGAGAATATCGGTGCGGCCCGCTTGAAATTTACGCCGGATGACTGACGGACTTGAACGAAAAGAAGAAGGGAAAATCCGGCATTTTGGGATTTCTTTCCATGACCGGGCGGAAATTCTGGAGCAAATTCTGACGGAGTATCCCCAGATTGAGGTGGTTCAAATCCAGTTTAATTATCTGGATTATGACGACCCGGCAGTAGAGAGCAGAAAATGTTATGAGGTATGCCGCAAATTTGGCAAACCTGTTCTGGTTATGGAACCGATAAAGGGAGGAAGCCTGGTCAACCTTCCGGAAGAAGCAAAGGAGGTGCTTACTCAGCTGAACGGCGGAAGCCCGGCAAGTTATGCGCTGCGGTTTGCGGCAGGATTTGAGGGCATCCGAATGGTACTGTCCGGCATGAGCAATCTTGAGCAGATGAAGGATAATCTTGACTGTATGAAGGATTTCCAACCTCTTTCCCAGGTGGAAATGGCGGCCATTGAAAAGGTAAAGGATATTTTTCATTCCAAACATTTGATCCCCTGCACGGCCTGCCGTTATTGTACCGCAGGCTGCCCGAAACAAATCCCGATCCCTGACTTGTTTGCCTGTATGAATATGGAAAAACTTTTTCAGGGATGGAGCGCAGGATTTTATTACAATAATCAGACGGCGAACAGAGGCAAGGCATCTGATTGTGTGAAGTGCGGAAAATGTGAAAAGATTTGCCCGCAGCATCTGCCTATCCGTGCTTTGTTGGAGGATGTGGCAAAAGAGTTTGAAAAGTAACAGATTATAGCAGGAGATGAAAGATGAATGTATTGGTAATAAACGGAAGCCCACGGGTAAAGGGAAATTCAGATTTGCTGTGTGATGAATTTATTCGGGGAGCCAAAGAAGCCGGCAGCCAGGTTGAAAAAGTATCACTCCGGGAAAAACAAATCTTTCCATGCAAGGCATGTTATGCTTGCTTTAAAACCGGATCCTGCGTTCAGAAGGATGATATGGAAGAGATCCTGAAAAAGGCAGAGGAAGCTGATGTACTGGTTCTCGCATCGCCTACTTATTTTTTGACCATGAGCGGTCAGATGAAGATTATGATTGACCGGCTGCTTCCCAAGTGGCAGGGGCTGGGAGGGAAGAAAGCCTATGTTATTGTAACGGGACATGACGGAAAACGAGGATTACAGAGAACTGCGGATGATCTGCTGTTTATTTTAGAAAATTTGGGAAACCGTGTTCAGCAGGTAATCTGGGGAGAGCATGTCTGGCAGAAGGGTGAAGTGATCGGAACAAAAGCAATGGAAGAAGCATATCAGGCCGGGAAACATATAAATTTTTAATTGGCCACTTTAAACAGAAAATTTATCAGATAAATGATAAGGAAAAATCTGCGAAAAACAGCAGCAGGAAGTACTCTGATTGATATGCTTCCTGTTGCTGTTTTATACTGCTTAATTTTGAAAAATTAATTGTTCAAAGGGCGGTCATTTGATGGTTGAGAGGGGGGAGAGTGGATAGGGGGGAGGGTAATTAAAACATACAAAAAACACATGGATAATAATAAAAGACAAGTATTTTACATGGAAAAGTATATTGCATATACTTAAGTTACAAGGTAATGAATTGTTGAGGAAATGAGAATGACTGAGTTTGAACAGAAACAAAGCGGGCGAATCTATGATGCCAGGGATATGGAATTGAGAAAGCAGCAAAATCATGCAAAAGATCTGATGCGGCAGTCAAGACACAGACAAGGCCCGTACATATCGGTGACTATGTTTGGATTGGAGGAGGCAGCATCATCCTCCCGGGAGTAACAATTGGCAGCAATGTAGTTATCGGTGCAGGAAGTGTGGTAACGGAATCCATTCCGGATAACGCCATTGTCTGCGGTAATCCTTGCAAAATTCTTAAATGGAATGTGTCAGCAGTTCAAATAGATCATCCAGGCAATAAAAGAGCAAATGCCTGTTGATTAATAAAAAGAAAGGAAAATAATTATGAAAAAAATAGTATCTCTTATGTTATCTGCAGTCTTGATTTTTTCACTTGCCGCCTGCGGCACACAAGGCTCTCAGAATTCATCACCAAATGAAAATGAGGTGACTGAGTCTTCAGTTGATTCTTCAGAATCCGGCACAGATACTTCTGAAGAAATTTCTGCGGAGGCTGCCACAGAGGAACCAACAGAAGGAACCAGCGGGATTTTGGTTGCCTATTTCTCCTGGTCCGGCAATACAGAACAGATGGCCCAGATGATTCAGGAAGAAACAGGGGCTGACCTATTTGAAATCGAGCCTGCCACGCCTTATACCGATGATTATGATACGCTCCTGGATGTTGCCCAGCAGGAACAGGCGGACAATGCCCGCCCGGAAGTGGCTTCACAGGTGGAAAACTGGGACAGCTATGATGTGGTGTTTGTAGGTTATCCTGACTGGTGGAGTGATGCTCCCATGTTGATCTACTCCTTCCTTGAATCCGATGATTGGGAAGGAAAAACGCTCATTCCTTTCTGTACCAGCGGAGGCAGCGGCTTTGGGCGCAGCTTGGAGAAACTGCCCGACAGCGCGCCGGGAGCTGAGGTACTGGAAGGGCTTCACGTTTCCGGAAGCAGCGTAGACAGTGCGGGGGAGGAAGTAGCAGACTGGATCAGCAGTCTTGGCATGGAATGATGCAAAAGGGAAGGAGAGGAAACCAGTGAGGCCCAAAGCGATGATTAAAATTGTAGTAGACATTCTGATGACACTGGCCCTGCTGTTCTTAATGGGGTATCAGTTCTGGGGGGATGCGGCCCATGAATGGGTAGGAGCAGGGATGTTTCTCCTGTTCATTGCTCATCATATTCTCAACGGAAACTGGCATAAAAATCTGCTTCATGGAAGGTATTCCCCATCCCGGCTTTTTATGCTGGTCATCGATGCTATGGTCTTTCTATCCATGCTCGGGCTGATGATCAGCGGAATCATGCTTTCCAACCATGTATTCGCATTTTTGGGAATTCGCGGTGGGATGTCCTTTGCCAGACTGCTGCATATGGCCTCCTCTTATTGGGGATTTGTTCTGATGTCGCTGCATTTGGGGCTTCACTGGGGAATGCTGCTGGGAATGATGAAAAGGGTGTGGAAACCGGAAGGGGATTTTAAGAAGGGAAAGATCATATTTCCTGTCCTGGGAGCGGTGATTGCGCTCTATGGACTAACCGTATTTATCCGGCGGAATCTTCTTACCTATATGCTGCTGCGCACCCAATTTGTATTTCTGGATTTTAATGAACCGGTTCCCCTATTTTATTTGGATTATCTCGCAATGATGGGGACGTTTATTTTCCTGGCTTACTACGCTTCCCGCTTTTTTCGCGGGATGTCCGGGAAAAATCAACAATCGCGTTAACCATAGGGCAGGATAAAAAAGATTAAAGGAGGTTATTCATGAAAAGACGACTTTCCATTGGATTGGCATTGATGTTATGTGCGGCTTCGCTGGCGGGGTGCGCGGCGAATGAACCGGATGTTTCTTTGGGAAGCACGCTTGCTGAGCCCACTCAGACAGAAACGGCAAACACAGAATCAAAGCAGGAACCCGTAGAGTCTGTCCAAGAGGAAACACAGCAGGAAACGCCGGCGCCTGCAGATGAGGCATCGGTTTCGGAAGAAGAACCGGTTGTATATATGACAACGGATATCAGCCCGGAGGGGCTGATGGCAATCTATGAAGCCCTTGGCGCGCAGCTGCCGGAAGGAAATATTGCCGTAAAGATCAGCACCGGCGAGACCGGCAGCAATTACCTGCGGCCAGAACTGATCGGCGGTCTGGTTCAGGCAGTGGGCGGCACCATCGTTGAGTGCAACACCGCCTACGGAGGGGAGCGGGCAAATACCGCCTATCATATGCAGCTTGCCGAAGACCATGGGTATACAGCCATTGCCGATGTAGATATTATGGATGCCGACGGTTCCATGACATTGCCGGTAACCGGCGGAACGCATCTTACGGAAAATTATGTGGGTTCCCATTTTGAGAACTATGATTATTTCATTGTGCTCTCCCATTTTAAGGGGCACGCTATGGCAGGATTTGGCGGAGCGATTAAAAATATCTCAATAGGCATTGCTTCCTCTGACGGCAAGGCTCACATCCATTCCGGCGGAACCGGCGGCAGTATGTGGGGCGGTGATCAAAATGCTTTCCTGGAATCTATGGCGGAGGCAGGAAAGTCGGTGGCCGACTATATGGATGGGAATATGCTGTATATCAATGTGATGAACCGCCTGTCGGTGGACTGTGACTGCGATGGTAACCCCGCTGAGCCTGACATGCATGATATTGGCATCCTGGCATCCTTCGACCCTGTTGCGGTGGATCAGGCGTGCATTGACCTGGTTTATTCCGCGGAAGATGGAGCCTCCCTGATTCAGCGTATTGAGTCCCGCAACGGGCTGCTGACGCTGGAACATGCGGGAGAAATTGGGCTCGGAAGCCGCACCTATAATCTGGTAAGTATTGATGGATAAATGGATGATTGACAGAAAAAAATCGGGGTGCATTTGCCCGCAATCGTTTTTGCTTTTGGATTGATGCTGTCTTTAGCGGCCTGCTCCGCACAGGAAGCACAGGAGCCAATTCCTGGGAGAGTTCAGATATCGATGCAATTGCATCGGCCAGCATTACGTTAATGGACGGCGAAGCCAAAGGAAATGTGGAGGCCATGGCCCAAATGATTGGTTCTTTAACCGGCGGTGACCTTTTTTCAATCCGGACAGTGCAGAAGTATCCGGTGAATTACGATGAGTTGATCAATGTGGGCGGAGAGGAAAGAAGGGCGAATGCCCACCCGGAACTTGCTGCCCATGTAGAGAATATGGAATCCTATGACATAATTTTTCTGGGATACCCAACTGGTGGGCCTCCATTC
>NZ_CEWDFQ010000067.1:0-11785 GCF_982438285.1 Acetatifactor sp.
CCCCTCTTTCCCCCCCCCCCCCCCGAAAAAAGGGATCCTGCGGGGGGGGGAGCGACCCCCCCCCCCCGCCACACCCCGGATTCTTTTTGCCGTCTCGTTGGTCACGTTCAGCCTGGCGGTGCTCACATTGGGGGTGGGCTCCTGCACCACCGAGGTTCTGGCGGTGATCTCACAGACCTCCTCGCAGGAAATCATCACCGGCGCAAAAAATCTTGCCGCCGCATACTGCAGAGCCTTCCATCTGCCATAGTAATCTATGGAGGCCCAGGAGGCCACCGGCCAGATATCGTTTAGCTGCCAGTACACCGCCCCCATGCAGCGGTCGTCGCTGCGGTTTCTTCGAAAATGCTCCACACCGTAGCGCACAGCGTCCGCCTGCAGCAGCTGGGAGGCATATAAAAGTGTCTCAAAGCTTGTGGGATAGAGATATGTCATGGAAAGATACTGCAAAATCTTTCCGTTGGCTCCCTCATTTCTCTGATGCCGCTCCATCACCCGGGAAAAGACATTCCGATCCTGGGGCAGCGTAAAGCTTTTTATAGTTTCCAGACAGGGAAAGGACTGGAAGCCAAACTCCGACAGATACCGGAAGCAATGCTCCCTGTATGCGGCAAAGGGCACCCCCTCATGCCATACGTCCCAGTTGTGCACATCTCCTCTGTCCGGGCTGTTTGGCTCCTCAAAGGAGCCTCCCGAGGAGGGGGAGGAGGGCCAGTAAAAGGTAGCCGCATCCTCCGCCTTTAAAATATGGGGAATGATGTGCTCGTTGATGCGGATATAATGGGCCTGGGTGGTTTTGCTTCCTTCGTATTTGCACTGGGACGAAAGCCATTCCATCTCATTGTTGCCGCACCACAGCCCCAGGGAGGCGTGATGGCGCAGACGGCGCACGTTCTGTCTGATTTCCTCTGTAATGTTTTCCTCAAAGGCATCGTCCAAAAGATAGTTGGCGCAGGCGAACATCATGTCCTGCCATACCACCAGCCCCAGCTCATCGCAGGCATCATAGAAGTCATCTGTGGGATAGTATCCGCCTCCCCACACCCGTATCACATTAAAGTGGCAGCTTTTGCAGTCCTCCAAAAGCCTTCTGGTTCTCTTGGGCGTAATCCTGCTTAGAATATTGTCCTGTGGAATATAATCCGCGCCCATGGCAAAAAAGGTCTGTCCGTTCACCTTGTGGGCAAAGCTCTCGCCGTAGGAATCCCTGCGGCGCTCTATGGTGAGCGTCCTAAGGCCGATGCGCTTCCTTGCTTCCTCCACAGTCTCGCCGTCCAAAAGCAGCTGCACCTTCACCGTATACAAGGGCTGCTCTCCCAGACCGTTGGGCCACCACAGCAGGGGCTTTTCTATCCGGCAGGGCACACCGTTCTCAAGCCGGATTTCCTTTCCCAAAGGGTCTGTCAATGTAATCCGAAATTCCACCTCCTGTGCAGCGCTCACCGCTTCTGCCATCTTCACCGTTTCCGCCTGTGCCCTGACGGTGAGAAATACATCCTCTTTGTGCTCCTGGAGGATGCGAATATCTCCCAGTCTGGCCGCGCCATATCCAAGCAGGCGCACATCCTTCCAGATACCTGCATCCGGAAGCCTGGGGCCCCAGTCCCAGCCAAACATGCAGTGGGGCTTTCTCATATGGGGAAAGCCTCTCATGGCATGAACGGTTCCCCCCACATGGTACTCCTCATCCTTCCTGCGGATGTATTTTATGGGAGACTTGATTTTTACCTCCAGCAGATTATCCTGATCACGCAGGACTTCGTTGACGTCAAACTCCCAGTACCGGTGGAAATTGTCCGCCCTGCCAAGAAAGCTGCCGTTTAGAAAAATTTCCGCTATGGTGTCAATGCCGTCAAAGCGAAGGTTTTTATTGGGACAGTCCATCAGCGTCTTTGGCACGTCAAAGCTTCTTACAAAGGTATAATCCTCCTCCAAAAGCTTTAAGGCCTCCAGCTCGTTTTCCCGATAGTAGGGATCCTCCATTTCTCCGGCGTCCAGAAGAAAGGAATAGACAGACCCCGGTATTTTTCCAAAAACCTGTTTCCCGCTCTGGGATTTCATCTCCCATATGCCGTTCAATACTATTTCCTGCATTGTCTCCTCCCTTTAGCTTTCCATGGAAAGCTCTGTGAAAACTTCCCCTATCTTTTCTTCCTTTCCTTTCCGCACAAAGAAAAATGCCTGATGCTCTTTTGCCTTAATATAGGCGATTCCCTTTTTCATAGCCTTTGTCTCAAAATGCGCGCTGTCCAGACATTTTACAAAGAGCATGTCCTCCGGCAGATAGACATAGCGCCCTGGGGCGTTTTGCACATAGATGGGCGCAAGCATCAGCGAATCCCCTAAAAGAAGCTGGTCGTCCACACTCCGGGCCATCTCATCCTCCGGAAAGTCAAAGCTTAAGGGTGCAAAGAGCACATCATTGTTTTCCGCGGCAGAAATCATTTCCTGGTAAAGGAAAGGAATCAGCCGATACCGCAGCTTGATCAGTTCTCTGTATTCCTCTTTCTTTTCAAACTGATAAAATTCCTGTGGCTTATAATCCAGATGGCAGTGATTGCGCATCAGGGGAACAAAAATTCCAAAGGACAGCCACCGCAGCATCAGATCCTGTGTACAGTCGTCCCCGAAGCCCCCGATGTCCGCCCCCGCATAGAGAAAGCCGCACATATTCAGGGCGGGCATCATCTGTATATTCAAAAGCAGATGACTCCACCAGGAGCAGTTATCCCCGGTCCACACGCCGCTGAAGCGGTGCATGCCGATATAGGAGGAGCGGGAGTACAAAAGTGGCGTTTTATCCGGCATCCCTTTCTCAAAGCCCTCCCTTGCCGCCTTCATCATAAAATATCCGTACAGATTGTGAAGCTGCCTGTGGGTATAGGTTTTTCCCTCATAGTGATGCACGAATCTATCGTGATCCGCAGGATTGTCCTGAAAGCGCTGTATGCCGGACTGCAGTCTGGCAAAGCTTGAGGTAAGCTTCTCCTCCTTTGCATATTCCTCCGGCGGCACCTTCTCCCAAAGCTCCTTCATAGCGTCCAGGCTCCAGAACATGGCCGGTTCGTTCATATCATTCCAGCAGCCCTCGATGCCCTGGCTTATGAGAAAGCCGTACTGCTCTCCAAACCACTTGGCGGCCTCCTCATCAAATACGTCCACCAGCACGGATTTCCCCGGCCATACGCCGAAAATAAATTCCTCTCCGTCCTTTTTTCTGCAGAAATATCCCTTTTTTCGGCCTTCCTCATAGACCTCCCAGCCCTCCTGGGCCTTGATGCCCGCATCGATAATGGGAAGCAGCCGCACACCCTGTTCTCTCAGCTCCTGTACGAAGGCAGGAAAGTCCGGGAAGCGTTCACTGCTTACCGTAAAGTCCCTGCAGCCATCCATATAGTCGATGTCAAGACACACAATATCCAGTGGCACTCCAGCTTCCCTGTGTTTTTTCACCACCTCTCTCACATCCTGGGCGGTGCGGTAGCCCCAGCGGCTCTGCTGAAAGCCAAGCCCCCACTTTGGGGGAATATAGCTTTTTCCGATAAGCCTGCGGAAGGTTTTCACCACCTCCCTGTCCGAGGCTTCCTCTATCAGGTATAAGACCATATCCCCCTGTGAAGCGCTTACTGAAAGCTCCTTTTCTCTGGAAGCCCCTACGTCAAAGGAAATCTCCCCAGGATAGTCAAAGAACAGCCCCATATGACGCCTGCCGCTGATCAGAAGAAAGTTGTGGGCTGCATAAAGACCGTGCTTTCCCTCTGTATGGGCAGGATCATCCTTGTTGTAATGGGTATATATCCAGCCTCTCTTGTTCAGTCCCCTGACATTTTCTCCCAGGCCGTACACAATATCCTGTTTTTCAAGAGGACAAATGTACCCAAAGCCTTCTCCCGGCAAAATCCTTCCAAAGGAAGGCTCACCACTTTGTAGCGGAATTTCCTCCACCACTGCCTGTGTATTCACAGGACTGCCATATTCATATTTTTCTACCATAGCTGCATCCTCTACTGTAATCTGTATGTCTGAATCTCAAAGGGCTTTACCAGAATTTCCGCGCGTCCTTCCCTGACAGGAATGGCCTCTCCCTTCTCCTCCTCCAAGAGATTACAGGGAATCAGGCGCGTGATCTGGGGCGGCAAAAAAAGCACTGCCCTGGTTCTCGCATTTTGATTTTCGTAAAGCCTGAGAATCAGCCCCCTTCCATCCTCTGCTCTTTTGATGGTCTCGATTCTGATGTTTTTGCAATCTACGCTGCAGAAGGAAGGAAGCGCAAGGGTTCCCTTCACCACATAGGGAGCTCTGTTAAGCTGCTCCGCCTCTCTAACCGTATCCCCCTTGACAAGATCACCCTGATGAGGGTACAGAGCGTATGTAAAATAATGTACCTCTCTGTCTGCCTGTGGATTAGGATGATTTCCGGATTTAACCAAGGTCAGAGTCATCTCTCCGTTCTTTATGGAATGACCGTATTTGCAGTCGTTTAAAAGGCTCACGCCGTAATTTCCCTCGGACAGGTCTGCCCACTTGTGGGCGCAGGTTTCAAACTGTGCCTCCTCCCAGCTGGTGTTTGCGTGGGTGTTGCGTTTTACATTGCCAAACTGAATCTCAAAGGCTGCCTGGGTGCTGTGCACATCCACAGGAAAGCAGGCCTTCAAAAGATGCTGGTTGTCCTTCCAGTCCAAAACCGTCTCAAAGTCAATCCGCATGGTATCGGGATAAAAATGAATGCGCTGGCAGATGGAGGATCTGCTGAAGCTTCTTTTGATCAGCAGCGTGGCGCGCACAGGTCCCTCCTCCACAAAGTCCATTTCCTCCACCTGGGTGATATCCCAGCTCTTCTCACTGTAATAAACATCGATATCCCAGTTGTTATGAGCCATGGGCTTGTCCTCGTACATACGAAGCAGATTCCCTCTGCCCCCTGGGGCGAGCACCTCTCTTTCCTCCCTCTTATCGTAGATAGACACAAAATTTCCCTGGTCGTCCCACACGGCCCGGTAAAGGGGCGTCTCTACACTGTAGGGCGTTAGGATAAAGGGATTTGTCGCCTGTTCCCCCAATGTCACATGACAGACCCTGCTTCCCATGGAGGGCAGTCCTTTCACCTTCGCCAGAAAGCCCTCCTTTGTTCTCTGCATTGGGAAACCATTTCCCTCCTCATCTGAAAGCCAGAGCCCCGAAGGCTCCTTTGAGGGCTCTGAAGCCTCCTTCAAAAGCTGCGGTTCCAGCATTTCCTCCTTTATCAAAATCACAGCGTCCGTCTCCATGCCGATGGTGTTTAGCACGGAAATATTCTCAGAGGCTTCCGTCAGCGTCTCCAGCGCCTCTGTCGTCAGCTCCTCCATAGCTGCAAAGAGCTCT
Organism: Acetatifactor sp.; assembly: GCF_982438285.1. NCBI lineage: Bacteria > Bacillati > Bacillota > Clostridia > Lachnospirales > Lachnospiraceae > Acetatifactor > Acetatifactor sp. Next base: position 5,362 of record NZ_CEWDFQ010000067.1, read on the forward strand.
TCGTATTCCGTCCTTGTGACGTCGTACACCTGACGGATGGAGGAACCGGGCAGAATATCATGGAATTGATTTAACAGAACCTTCTTCCATATCTGCTCCAGCTTTTCCACAGGATAGGAAAGGCCCTTTTGTGATGCAAGCACCCGCAGAAGCTCCAGATCCATAAGCTTTAACTCACACTTTCGGTTTGCCCGTTTGTTTCTTCCCATGGAGGTGTAGGTTCCCCTGTGATATTCAAAATAAAACTCGCCCTCCCACACGGGCAGCCTTTTACTGCCCTCTACTCTTTCTCGCAGCTCTTCAAAGTATGTGCGGGAAAATACCTGTCTGACCTTTGGGATTCCCTTCAGCCCCTTTTCCATCCGCTTTGAGGTCTCCAGCATTTCCCTGGTGGGACCGCCGCCCCCGTCTCCAAAGCCATAGGCCACTAAAATATCGTTATTGATCTCTTTGTTCTGGTATCTTTCCCAGCCGCCCATAATGGAATCCGGATGCAGTCTGCCATTATAGGTGGTAAAGAAGTTCTTTATATTCTGCCCGATATCCACGGTTGTGATCATATGGGTGAGAACCTCCGAGCCGTCGATTCCCCTCCATATCATGGTATCGTTTGGAATCTGATTGATCTGGTTCCAGGACAGCTTTGTGGTCATAAAATACTCTATGCCACAGCCTCTCATGATCTGAGGAAGGGCACCGGAATACCCAAATACATCCGGCAGCCACAGGATTTTATTGTCTACGCCGAATTCTTCTTTAAAAAACCGTTTCCCATACAAAAACTGACGGACCAGGGATTCCCCGGAGGTAAGGTTGCAGTCCGCCTCCACCCACATGCCGCCCTCCGGCTCCCAACGGCCCTCTTTAATGCGCTTACAGATCTCCTGATAAACCTGGGGATATCTCTCCTTTACAAAGACGTACAGCTGAGGCTGGCTTGACATAAATTTATAATCGGGATACTCCTCCATCAGCTTCAGCACAGTGGAAAAGCTCCTCACCGCCTTTTCTCTGGTCTGCTCCACGGTCCACAGCCATGCCACGTCGATGTGTGTATGGCCGATACAGGAGGCGATAACCTCCTCATATCCTCCCCGCTTTTCGTACAATTCCTCCTTCAGGTACCCTCTCGCCTGTCTGACCGATTCATAATAGGCCTGCGAATAAGGCTCCCTTAAATCTATAAGGTTTACCGCCTCATTTAAAATGGCGGTCATCTGAATCCGGTCCTGATTTTCCTTGTCCATCCTTCCGAAGGCCTGCAGCGGCACCCAGATATCATAATAAAGAGCCGCCGTCTCCAGATCCGGCACAAAAAGCTCTGCCTCCAGGCGAAACTCTGTAAAATCCAGCCCCGAATAGGCCTGCAGTCCGATCTGAAGTTCCTCTCCCTCCATGGCTTCCTCACAAAGCTTTGCCTCCCTGTGATTGATGTCCATTCCCTGAACGGCGCTGTCATTTAAAAACAGCAGAAACTGGGGATTCTTGGTGGAATCCTTTGTCATGCCAAGCTCCGGTGCAATCAAAAGCCATAAGGGCTGTCCTGCCAGCTCTTTTGGCACTCTTACCTTCGCCCGGAAAAAGCAATGGGCGTCCGGGCCATACCAGTGCATGGTTTTACTGTCGAAGGGCTCCCATGGCGCTTCGTCCTCGTCAGCCTTGGAGGGAAACAGCCAGAATCCCTTTTTGTACTCCCAATTTTCAATGGGAACAGCTTTCTTCACAGAAAGCTGCTTCAATTCTCTGCAGATGACATCTGCTCTTTTGTCTAAATAACGCATATTCTCCTCTCATCCCGAAGACCGCTATCCCTTCACCGAGCCGATCATTACACCCTTTTCAAAATACTTCTGCAGCCAAGGGAAAACAATCAGCATGGGAAGCGTGGATACCACGATCACTCCATATTTAATCAGGTTCATCAAATCTGCCTGCTGCATCATAGCCTGCATGGAGCCTGCGTCTAATCCGGCGCCCCCTGCTCCTTCCAAAATGGTGCTGGCTATTTTGCTTTGAATCAGAATCTCTCTCAAAATCAGCTGCAGCGGATATTTTCCTCTGTCGCTTAGGTAAATCATAGCGTTGAAATATTCGTTCCAGTGCCCTACGCCATAGTAGAGAGCCATCACCACGATCACAGGCTTGGACAAGGGCAGCACCAGTTTTGCAAAAATCTTAAAGTCGCTGCAGCCGTCGATCATGGCCGCCTCATGAAGCTCCCAGGAAATGCTGGCAAAAAAGGTTCTGGACACGATCAGATTGTAGACAGATACCAGTCCTCCCAGCATCATATATAGTCTGGTGTCCAAAAGGTGAAAATCCCTGATATTCAGATACATGGGAATCAATCCACCGCTGAAATACATGGTCACAATAAAAATTTTCATCAGAATGCCCCTTCCCGGCAAGTCCTTTCTGGAAAGAGCATAAGCGCAGGGCAGCGTCACCGCCAGGTTCAGCAGTGTGCCTCCCACCGTGTATAAAATGGTGTTGGCATAGCCCGTAAAAATATCCTGATACTGCATAATATACTTATAACCATCCAGCGTAAAACCCACCGGCAGAAGAATCACATCGCCGGAGGTTACCGCCACCGGATCGCTGACAGAAGCGCTTACCACAAAAATCAAGGGATACAGGGTAATCACAAGGATGAGCCCCAGTATCAGATAATTGCAGCAGACAAACAGCCTGTCGTTTAAACTCATCTTTTTTCCTCTGAGCTTTTCCATACGCCACCTCCCTACCACAAGCTGGTATCGCTGGCCTTCCTGCTGATCAGATTGGCAGCCACCAGAATAATACAGTTGACCACAGAGTTAAACAGCCCCACCGCAGTGGAAAAGGAATAGCTGTTGTTTTCCAGTCCTACCTTGTACACATAGGTGGAGATCACCTCCGAGGCCATAAGGTTTGTTTCGTTCTGCAAAAGATACACCTTTTCGTATCCGATTCCCAGAAGAGAGCCGCAGTTTAGGATAAACACAATAATCATAGTAGGTACCAGAGCTGGAAGATTTACATGGATAATCCTCTGAAACCGGGAAGCGCCATCCATCTGCGCCGCCTCCAGAATCTCCTTATCCACTGAGGCAAGAGCCGCAAAATAGATAATGCTTCCCCAGCCCGCCTCCTGCCAGATACCGCTTAATACATAGACCCATTTAAACCAGGTAGTCCCCTGCATAAAGAAAATGGTATTTCCTGTAAAAAACTCAATGATCTTATTGATAATTCCACTGGACGGGCTTAAGAACAGGGTGAGCATGCCGCAGACAACCACTGTGGAAATGAAATGAGGGGCAAACAAAACTGTCTGTATGGACTTTCGCACTCTGTTATTGATCACCTCATTGAGCATCAGCGCAATGATCACGGAGGCAGGAAAGCCCAGTATCAGCGCCAGCACACTCAGAGTCAGTGTATTTTTCAGGATAATGGGAAACCAATAGGAGGAAAATAATCTCTCAAACTGTTGAAAGCCCACCCAGGGGCTTCCCAAAATCCCCTGTCTGAAGCTGTAATCCTTAAAGGCTATGATCAGCCCGTACATCGGTTTATAGTTAAATAAAATCACATACAAGAGCGCGGGCAGTATCATCAGATAAAGCTGCCACTTACGCCATATGCTCTTTTTTTTCTTCGTCTTCACTACATATCCGCCTTCCCTCCCGGTTTTTCAAGACTGTGCTTTGCCATACTGCTTCCGATACTGGGAAGCGTTGATGCCGTACATCTGCTTAAATTTTTTCCGAAAGCCGGGAACATCAAAATATCCAACGTTTTCCGCAATCTCCTGAATGGACAGATCCGTTTCCAAAAGCTCCTTCTTTGCCTCCTCCATCCGCAGATTGCTCAGATAATCAATATACCGCATTCCCATTTTCTTTTTGAAAATGCGGCTCACATAGGTCCGCGACAGGCCAAACTCATCCGCCACCTCCTCCAGGGAAAAATCGTTCCTTCTGTAGTTATTCCTGATATATTGCAGAATATAGTCGAAATTTGTTCCCTCCTCACGGCTGCAATAATATCTCACAATATTTCTCATATCATCCAGAAAAGAGGCGGTATCCCCCAGGTTAATCCGCTTCACATCCTCATAAATGGCCTGATGGACTTCGCTTTCACTGTTTTGCAGCAGCTGTATCATATAACGGATCAGGCAGAAGCGTCTGTAATAAACCGTGTTGTCTCCCGGCTTTGTTTCACCCTTGGCTGTCTTTTCCAGAACACGCTCCGCCCAGTCGGCGTCCTTTTGCTCCATGGCCTCTCCGAATTCCTTCAGCTGCGCATCGGCCAATGCCTTCAATTCATTATTTTCCCCACCGCTTTGACGGCAGATAAAAATGCTTCCCGAAAGCGGGCTTACACTCATGGCCTGCAGCTGCTCTAACGCCTCCATCCAGGCATAGGCAATCATATGGCGCTTGTCATAAATGGAGCTGATCACAATCGTCAGGGCGCCGGCCTTAGAGGACGCCTCTTCAAAAAGCTTCTGCAGCCTGACAGCCCGTCCGTTTCTTATCTCACCAGACTTATCTTCGTTGGGGCACTGCAGCAAAAGCTCAAATACAGTCTGCTCTCCGAGAAATCCGCTGCAGTGGATATCCTCCGTATATTCCTGCTCCAAAAGCCTTTCCAAAAGTCCTTCCTGCTGTTTGGGCGCATAAATAATGCACACCGCATAATACTCCTCGTAAAAATCCAGCTCACACAGCTCCAGCATCTGCTCCGCCTGTTCCATATTATTATAGGTACCGTGGAGAATCATCATAGACACCTGCTGCCTTAAGGCTCTCTGATACTGTGTGATCACTGTCTTGGAATTGCGGTTTTCGGTTACAATGCCGCTGACTGCCTTCCTGATCAGATCCCACTCATCCTTAGCCTCCCTGCCTGCAGGTTCCTCCAGCACATCTCCCACCATCTCCGCTACCCTTCTGGTCTTTTGCCAGTAGCTGTAGCTGATCTTAAAGGAGATTGCCCCCGCCAGAATCAGAAACAGGGTCATAACCACATAGGCGGTAAACTGATAGTCCATTATATTAGCGTACACCATATCATACTGCCAGGAAAAATGAAGATTGATTCTGGGATACTTCTGGGAAACCTCCTTGATAATCCAGCTGCCTGTTGATACATCGGGAAAAGCTTCTTGTGCAATCTCCCGATATCCCTCTTCTCCGGTTCCGCTCAGATATACTGACTGCCCGTTTTCCAAATCCATCCTTACATAAAGATTTTCCACCAAAAGCAAAGGAGTCATAAGCTCCGCAAACTCTGCCATGGACACACAGAAATTAACAGAAGCCTGCCTGCCGTTTACCACAGTGTCTATGGGCATATGGAATAAAAGCATGCTGCTTCCATTCTCCCTGACGGCTACGGCCATATCCTGGCTTTCAGAGTCAAGCAGCGCTCTTATAATCTGGGCCGTCTCTTCATTGCAGGACAGCGTTTCCTGGATATAAGTGCTCACACTGCTGGAGCCCTCTATGGAATAAATTCTGTCATTGCCGTAGTAGACAAAGCAGTCAGCAATCATTTCCTCGTAGGCGCAGACCTCGCTTATGTATTGAATGGCCTCCTGTATATGGCTCTCCCCCTTAAGCATAGCGCCTCTGGCCACATAAGAGGACTGCCCTATCTGTACGCTTCGGGAAATCATGTTTCTGTATTTGTCCTCCACAGCCTCCATAACCTGGTTCACTGTCAGCTCCAGGCGTCTGTCATCCATTTTTTTAAATTCTGAGGACAACCCGTAGAAGAAAAGCAGGAGAATGCAAAACAGGGGAATCAACAGCCCTATGTAGGAAAAAAACATCTTTTTAAGCATTCCTCTTTTTCTCATTCTGCATCCTCCATGTTCTTCTCACCGCCTGCTAAAACTACCGTACATGAAAGCAGGAAGCGCACCAATATACTTTCTGTTATTGATCGCCGTACATTCTGTCATAAGCTGCCTGCTCAATGGAAAGAAGCTCATCCAGGCCCATGGACTTCACGGTGGCCACATGTGCATCCCACTGTGTCTCGATATCAGCCTCTCCGGTGATAAACTGCGTTCTCATAGTGCCCAGATAAGAATCGATATCCGTAAATATAGTAGCTCTTCTCTCCGCTTCCTCAGGTGTATAAACCAATACAGGGAAGGTCTCTATTACCTGATCCACTCTTCTGTGTCCCTCCTCTACCAGCACCAGCCAGCCATAGTCAGGAAGCAGCACCTGCAGGTCATCCTCTGTGGCAAGCTTCATCAGCTCATACTGATATCCGGGGCCGCAGCCGAATACGTTAAAGGCCTCGTTTGCGGTAGCCTTCTGGTAGCGGTATTCCTCTGAGGAGGAATATCCCTCCGGACATACTCTTTCTCTGATCTGGTAATCAAAGGAAATATCAGGCACCGTCACATAATTCCAGT
>NZ_CEWDFQ010000068.1:0-11730 GCF_982438285.1 Acetatifactor sp.
ATGTGGTATAAAGAGCCCATGGCTCCCAAGGGAGTAAAGGTGTACAATCCGGCCTTTGATGTGACAGACCATGAGCTTATTTCGGGGATCATCACGGAGTACGGCGTCGCCAGAGCTCCTTACACGGAGAGCTTAAGGGCTGTCATGGACAGAAAAGAAAAGGGGGAGGAATTGTAAAAGACCATGAAGGAAGCGGGATATTTGTTTGCCCATTTTATTGGGGAGGAAAAGGACGGGGAGCAGATTTATTTCTCCCTGAGCAGGGACGGACTGCACTGGCAGGATTTAAACCAGGGAAGGCCTGTGCTGAGAAGCAACGTGGGAGAGCGGGGGGCAAGGGACCCCTTCCTGCTTCGTTCCCCCTTTCCGGAAAAGGAAGGGGAAAAATATTACCTGATTGCAACGGATCTTCGCATAGAAGCCGGAAAGGGGTGGGAGGCCGCACAGTATGAGGGAAGCAGGGATATTCTGGTGTGGGAATCCCTCGATCTTGTGCATTGGATGGGGCCTTTTCCCCGCACAGTCGGCGTGGAGGGCGCAGGCTGTGTCTGGGCGCCGGAGGCTGTTTATGATGACGAAAAGGATGCTGTGCTGGTTTTTTGGGCCTCCATGGTAAAGCTTGCAGGGGATACCAATCCCAAGCAGAGGATATACGGGGCATATACAAGAAATTTCCGGGAATTTACAGAGCCCTTTGTGTTTCTGGAGAAGGAGAATCATGTGATAGACAGCACCATCATTCATGTCAAAGAGGGCTATTACCGTTACACAAAGGATGAAACTACCAAGCGTATTTGTGTGGATTTTGGCAGGACCCTGGAGCCGGCGGCCTTTGTGGAGCTGGAGAGCCCGGAGCTTGCACAGCTGTATGGTGTGGAGGGGCCGGAAATCTTTCCGTTAAATCACACCCAGGGATGGTGTCTGATGGTGGACAGGTTTGCCCAGGGGAAGGGTTATCTGCCTTTGGTGACGGACCGGCTTTCCTCGGGAAGGTTCCGCATTCTGGGGTCGGAGGAGTTTGATATGGGTAAAACAAAAAAGCGCCATGGAGGCATTCTGGGCATCACAGAGGAAGAATACCAGGCGCTGGTGGCTGCATGGCCGGGAAAGGATGGGAGGAAGAATGAGGCGTAATGTTACTTTGGAGGAAATATCAGATGGAAGGCTCTATGGACCAAACGACATGGTGAAAGCGGACGCTCAGGGCTGTGCAGGCTGTTCTAAGTGCTGTCAGGGTATGGGAAATTCCATCATTTTAGACCCTTACGACGTTTTCCGGCTGACCACCGGATTAAAATGCTCCATGGAGGAGCTTTTAGAAAAATATGCACAGCTTAACGTGGGGGACGGCGTAATTCTGCCAAATCTCAGGATGATGGGTAAGGAAGAACGCTGTCCCTTTTTGAGTGCGAAAGAGCGCTGCAGCATACATCCTCTTCGCCCGGGAGTCTGCAGGCTGTTTCCGCTGGGAAGATACTATGAAAACGGGTCTTTTCGTTATTTTCTGCAGACCGGAGAGTGTACAGCCCTGCGCACTAAGGTGAAGGTGAGCAAATGGATTGACACGCCGGATGGAAAACGGAACCAGGAATTTATCATTACATGGCATTATCTGCTGAAAGAGGTTGAGGAGCTGCTTTGGGAAAATGGGGAGGATTCTCTTTGCAGGAACCTGAATCTTTTTCTTTTGAACACCTTTTATTTTGCGCCCTATGCTTTGGAGGACTTTTATTCCCAGTTTGAAGAAAGGCTTGCGCGATTCCGGCAGGTGGTGCCGAAAAGGGAATTTTAATTTGTATTTTGTCGAATTCTGTGTTACCATAATTACCAAAATATGGAAACAGACAGGGAGTAAAAATGAAACGTGAATATCTGTCGCAAAATGTGTATGATGCACTGCAGCTGAGACTTCACTTTCTGTTTGAGGAATTCGACAACATATTTGTATCCTTCTCGGGAGGGAAGGACAGCGGACTGCTTTTAAATCTCGTTCTGGATTTTCGAAGAAAATATTATCCCAATCGGGAAATCGGGGTTTTTCATCAGGATTTTGAGGCGCAGTATACTGTGACTACGGAATATGTGGAGCGTACCTTTGAGCGGATTAAGGATGAAGTGGAGCCCTACTGGGTGTGCCTTCCCATGGCTACCAGGACGGCGCTAAGCAGCTATGAGATGTATTGGTATCCGTGGGACGATACCAAGGAAGCCTCATGGGTGCGCCCTATGCCTGAACACCCCTATGTAATCAATCTGAAAAATAATCCCATAACCACCTACCGCTACCGGATGCACCAGGAGGACCTGGCAAAGCAGTTCGGACGGTGGTATCGTCTCTCCCACAAAAACAGAAAGACAGTGTGTCTTTTGGGAATTCGTGCGGAGGAATCTCTTCAGCGATACAGCGGCATTCTCAACAAAAAATACGGCTACAAGGGAACCTGCTGGATCAGCAGACAGTTTAAGGAGGTCTGGTGCGCCTCTCCTATGTATGACTGGTCTGTAGGGGACGTATGGCATGCCAACTATCTGTTTCAATATGATTACAATCGTCTGTATGATCTTTACTATATGGCGGGGCTTAAGCCGGAGCAGATGCGGGTGGCTTCTCCCTTTAACGACTATGCCAAGGACAGCCTGAATTTATACCGGGTAATTGATCCCCAGATATGGGTGAAGCTGGTAGGGAGAGTGCGGGGGGCAAATTTTGCCGCTATCTATGGAAAGACCAAAGCCATGGGCTATAAAAACGTGACGCTGCCCGAGGGGCATACCTGGGAGTCCTATACCCGGTTCCTTCTGGCTACGCTCCCGGCGCGCCTTAGACAAAATTATATCAATAAGTTTCAAGCCTCTATACGCTTCTGGCACAATGTGGGAGGAGGACTGGAGGAGGAAACTATCAGAGAGCTGGAGGAGCATGGCTACCAGATCCGGCGAAACGGTGTCTCCAATTATACCGTCATGAAAAATTCCAGAGTGATATTTTTGGGAAAGATTCCCGACAATACGGATGATATAAAGTCCACGAAGGACATTCCCAGCTGGAAAAGAATGTGCTTCTGTATTTTGAAAAACGATCATATCTGCCGTTTTATGGGCTTTGGACTGACCAGAGAGCAGCAAAAGAATGTGAATCTTCTCAAAAGCAAGTACAGCCAGGTGATTGAAGGACAAGGAGTATAGCCATGACATTCGTAAGCCCTGTTTATAACGTGATTTCCGTTCCTATAGAGAAAATAGAGCCCAACACTTACAATCCAAACGCAGTGGCGCCTCCCGAAATGAAGCTCCTCTACGACAGCATCAAGGAGGATGGGTATACCATGCCCATTGTCTGCTACCACGATGAGGAGAAGGATACCTATGTGATTGTAGACGGCTTCCACCGCTACCGGATTATGCTGGATTATCCCGACATCTATGAGAGAGAGAAGGGCAGAATGCCTGTTTCTGTTATAGATAAGCCCATGGACTGCCGGATGGCCAGCACCATCCGACACAATCGGGCCAGGGGCTCTCACGATGTGGACCTTATGAGCAATATCATAAAGGAGCTTCATGAGCTGGGTCGATCCGACGCATGGATATCCAAGCATCTGGGTATGGATAAGGATGAGATACTGCGGCTTAAGCAGATTACCGGCCTTACCGCATTGTTCCGGGATGTAAATTTCGGAAAGGCATGGAGAGTGATGGACGATGAGGAATCTTAACATTTAATAAAACAAAGCGATTTTTTGTTGATTTAATTGGCTGATTATGTATAATTAAGGATAGGGAAGCGGGAAGTTCCGTTTCTACATAAAGAAAAGAGAGGTTAAATGCAGATGGCAGAAATTAATTTAAGCAAGTATGGCATTACAGGAACCACAGAGATTGTGCACAATCCTTCTTATGAAGTATTGTTTGAAGAAGAAACCAAACCGGAGCTGACAGGCTATGAAAAGGGACAGGTCAGCGAGCTTGGCGCAGTGAATGTAATGACCGGTGAATATACAGGACGTTCTCCTAAGGATAAGTTTATCGTTATGGATGAGAATTCAAAGGACACTGTCTGGTGGACCTCTGACGAGTATAAAAACGACAATCATCCCGCTACGCAGGAAGCATGGAAAACGGTGAAGGAAATCGCGCTGAAGGAGCTTTCCAACAAAAAGCTTTACGTGGTGGACGCATTCTGCGGTGCAAACAAGGATACCCGCATGGCAATCCGTTTCATCGTTGAGGTGGCATGGCAGGCTCACTTTGTTACCAATATGTTCATTCAGCCCACTGCAGAGGAGCTTGAGAATTTTGAGCCTGACTTTGTTGTATACAATGCCTCCAAGGCAAAGGTTGAAAATTACAAGGAGCTGGGCCTGAACTCTGAGACCGCAGTTATGTTCAATATTACAAGCCGTGAGCAGGTAATTGTGAACACATGGTACGGCGGAGAGATGAAGAAGGGTATGTTCTCCATGATGAATTATTATCTGCCGCTTAAGGGCATCGCTTCCATGCACTGCTCTGCAAACACAGATATGAACGGCGAGAATACCGCAATCTTCTTCGGCCTTTCCGGAACAGGCAAGACCACCCTTTCCACAGACCCCAAGCGTCTTTTGATCGGTGATGACGAGCACGGCTGGGATGACAACGGCGTATTTAACTTTGAGGGCGGCTGCTACGCAAAGGTAATTGATCTGGACAAGGATTCTGAGCCTGACATCTACAATGCAATCAAGAGAAACGCTCTTTTGGAGAACGTAACTCTGGATGCGGACGGCAAGATCGACTTTACCGATAAGAGCGTAACAGAGAATACTCGTGTGTCCTATCCCATTGACCACATTGAGAAGATTGTACGTCCTGTATCCTCTGCACCGGCGGCTAAGAATGTAATTTTCCTGTCCGCAGACGCATTTGGCGTACTTCCTCCTGTATCCATTCTGACACCGGAGCAGACCCAGTATTATTTCCTGTCCGGCTTTACCGCAAAGCTTGCAGGTACGGAGCGCGGCATCACAGAGCCCACCCCTACCTTCTCCGCTTGCTTCGGACAGGCATTCCTTGAGCTGCATCCTACAAAGTATGCAGAGGAGCTTGTAAAGAGAATGGAGATGAGCGGCGCCAAGGCTTATCTGGTAAATACCGGCTGGAACGGCACGGGCAAGCGTATTTCCATCCGTGACACCCGCGGTATCATTGACGCTATCTTAAACGGTGACATTCTCAATGCACCTACCAAGAAGATTCCGTACTTCAACATTGAGGTTCCTACGGAGCTTCCCGGTGTGGATACCAATATTCTGGATCCCCGCGATACCTACGCAGATGCTTCCGAGTGGGAGACAAAGGCGAAGGATCTTGCCCAGAGATTCATCAAGAATTTTGCAAAATATGAGGGCAGCGACGCTGGAAAAGCGCTGGTTGCAGCTGGTCCTCAGGTTTCATAAAAGAACTTCGGGCTGCTTTTTATCGGGTGTGATACCTTTCACACCCGATTTTTTCAGGGGATGTGCTGCAAGTCGTGGCGTCCGCTGCTGGAAACGATAGAAAAATGAAAGAATAGGAGAATGAGGGGATGAGAAAAAATAAGGGTATTTTTCCCATAGCCGCTATGGCCTTGTCTGCAGCCGTTCTTTTGACCGGCTGTCAGAATATGGAAACAGGAGCTTTAAGAAGGGGTGCAGATCAGGGCCAGACAACGGAAGGCACTGCAGACCAAGCTCAGGAGGAAGCGTCTGCTGATGAGACTGTGGCGGAAGCTTCCACAGAGCAGGCAGTGAATGAAATCGATCCGGAGACTATGGATCTGATCAAGTATAACATCTATGTGGAGATGAATAACTACATGGCGGAGCTGCTGGAAAATATCAGCAACTATTATCTGGTAGTTGAGTACGCAGATGAATTCAGCTTTGTGGCGGACAGCCCCTATGAATACAAGTACGGGATTTCCTATTTTAACAGCGATATCATTGATGATGCACTGGCGGTATCAGAGATGGAGCCGGATTTTGGAACCTTGGATCAGCTTACGGCAGAAATTGCGGAGCCCATGCGGTCCTTGATGGATGGCTTCGATGGGATTGCCTCAAGCAGTGATGTGGCAGAAAACCAGTACGCCAAGGCAAAGGAATTCCACACGGTGATTCAAGCCAATGCAGAGGCTTTTGCAGAGCTGGCTTATCAGTATATGGATGAAATTTCTGCTTTGGCTGACGAGCGCATAGCCAAGGATGAGGAGAACATGCTGGCGGAGGGCAGAGTGATTATCTATAATGCCAGCCATGCCATCACAGTGGCACAGAAGCTGTTGAACGAGTGCTATGCGCAGGGTGTGTATGACGACAACATCACGGAGCTGGATTTGACGCCCATCCGTCCTTTGTATGAAGAGCTGGCAGCTACTGTGGCCGCTTACGATGAGGCGGTGCAGGATAAGAACCAGCTTATGGCGGAATCTCTCGGAGAGACCCCCATGTATGGGCTTTTGGGAAGCCTGGTTCAGTCGGTGGAGTGGATGATAAGCCAGGTGGAGAGCGGAGTGCCTATTGAGGAGCCGGGACGGGAATATCTGGGCGGCATCATTCATATTGAAGAGGTGCTTGATGACTGTATCGATCAATACAATACTGTATTTGTGGATGGTTGATAAAAATACGCCGTTTGCAGCGCGTGGCGCCAAACGGCGTATTTTATGTTTAAGGAAGCTGGCGTAAAAGACATATGGTCATGAAAAAGCCTTGATGCGACAATAGAAATCGCCTGCGCGAATTTCTATTGCGCGATTCCTGCGCTGCGCTTCGGAATGGAGGGAGAAAATGAGCGTACTTCGGGATGCACAGGAGATCATAAAAGCCGCGATCCGGCAGGTTCTTCCGGGGGAGAGCGTGAAAAGGGAATTGCAAGGGTATCAGCCGCCTGCCGGAAGGCTGTATGTGGTTTCTGTGGGGAAAGCCGCCTATACTATGGCCGCCGCTGCAAAAGAAGTGCTTGGGGAAAAGATTCACAGTGGAATTGTCATTACCAAGTATGGCCATATAAAGGGTGAGCTGGAGGGCTTTTCCTGCTTTGAGGGAGGACATCCGACACCGGATGAAAATTCCTTTCTGGCCGCCGAAAAAGCGCTGGAGCTGACGAAAAATCTGACAAGAGAGGACGAAGTGCTCTTTCTGCTCTCCGGGGGCGCCTCCGCCCTATTTGAAAAACCCATGATTTCGGGGGAAGAGCTTTTGGATATCACAAAGCAGCTTTTAGCCTGTGGGGCAGATATCACGGAGATAAACATTGTGCGCAAGCATTTATCCTGTGTAAAGGGAGGGCGGTTTGCCAGGTGGTGTATGCCTGCTCATGTGCATTCAGTCATATTGAGCGATGTGGTGGGAGGCCGCCTGGACAGCATAGGCTCCGGCCCTGCCTGTGAAGATTTGAGCACAAGCGGCCAGGCCATGGAGATCGTGAAAAAATACGGGATACGGCTAAGCGGAGAGGCGGAAAATGCCCTCAGACAGGAAACACCGGAAAGATTGGAAAACACCAGCTATTGTATGATTGGAGATGTGAAGCTTTTGTGCGAAGCAGCTGCGGGCAAATGCCGGGAGCTTGGCTATGAGACACAGATTTTGACAGATTCTTTAAGCTGTGAGGCAAAGGAGGCAGGTTCCTTTTTGTCCGCGATTGCCAGAACCCATGATAAGACAGGAAAGAGCCTTGCCTTTATTGCAGGAGGAGAAACCGTAGTACATCTGTCGGGCACAGGAAAGGGAGGAAGAAATCAGGAGCTGGCTCTTTCAGCGGCGGAGGGACTTATGGGGCTTCATGAGGTGTGCATTTTCAGCGTGGGCTCTGACGGAACGGACGGCCCCACGGACGCGGCAGGAGGAATTGTGGATGCGCATACCGCCAGCAGGCTGAAAGCCGTGGGAATAGACATTTACCAGACATTAAGGGATAACAATGCTTATTATGCGCTGCAGGCGGCGGACGGGCTTGTGGTTACGGGGCCCACAGGAACCAATGTAAACGATGTTGCGGTGCTGCTTATCAAAAGGCAGGAGCGGGCATAAATGCTCAGGTCAATCAAAATTCGTCAGGGCTTTTGCAGCCTTTACCAATCTCAGCACGTCATCGGGCGCATCCAGACTATAGAGCAGACCGTAGGGGATATTGTAATTCCAGTTTACCGGAAGGGTGACAAGCCCCGGGTGAACCTCCGTCCAGCATTCTATAGTCAGGAGCGCCTTTCCTGTCTGTGCACAACGGTTAAACACGGAGAGATCATAAAAGGGAGGCGTGTCCTCAATCTGTATTTTTGGATGATTTTTCTCTATATCATTTCTGATGAAATCATTTGTCCCGGAATCTCCGCGCTGCACCATCATCAGAGTCTCCCCATACAAATCTTCTATATCTATGCGGCTTTTTTGGGCAAGCCTGTGTTCTCTTGAGACCGCTATCATTTTTTGATACTGGCCAAGGGGCAGAAAATGACAGCGGGCAAGCCATTCCTTTGAGTCGCACACGCCGATCAGGAAGTCAAATTTTTCTCCCAGCTTTTCAATCTCTGATAAAATACCCTCATGATTGTCCTCAAAAGGGACAAGATGGAGCTTATACTGGGGAAAGTCCTTGTTCACACGATACCATAAATCCATAAAGGGCTTTGCGGGGTTTAACAGGGAGGTGCCCACGCAGAAGGTAGTGTCGTCTGCATAAAGGGCCGCTTTTGCGCTGGCAATGGACTTTTTGGAATAGTCCATCAAAAACTTTGCGTCACGGTAAATAACGGTTCCGGCCTGAGTCAGGCGGATTCCGGACGGAGAGCGCTCAATGAGCTTTAAACCCAGGTGCTCCTCCAGGGAATTCATTTGTTTCATAACGGCGGTGGGGGAAATAAACAGAAGTTCCGCCGCCTTGGTAAAGCTGCCGCAGTCGCAGACGGCAATAAAGGTATCTAAAAGTGGATTGTACACAGCAGTCCTCCCATAAAAAGCATAAACTACCAGTTTATACAATAATAACAGATTGGAGATTCCGTGTCAAGAAAGGTACTGTTATAATAAAAACACAAAAGGATAAGGAGGGAAGGAAATGTCAAAAAAATTGATTGCCTTTTATTCCAGAGCCGGTGAGAATTATGTAAACGGCATGCTTAAGACTCTGGATGTGGGCAACACAGAAGTGGCCGCAGGTATGATCAAAGAGTTGACAGGTGCGGATATGTTCAAAATTGAGCAGATTCAGGATTATCCAAAAGGCTATAACGAGTGCATCGCACAGGCACAGGCGGATCAGAAGCGTGACGCCCGTCCGGAGCTTAAGGCTTATCCTGACAGCATTGACGAATATGATACCATTTATCTGGGGTATCCCAATTACTGGAGCACCATGCCTATGGCTGTATTTACTTTTCTGGAGCATTTTGACTTCAGCGGCAAAACCATCAAGCCCTTTTGCACCCATGAAGGAAGCGGAATGGGAAGCAGCGAGAGCGATATCAAACGGCTGTGCCCAAAAGCAAAGGTGGAAAAGGGACTTGCAATTCACGGAGGAAGCGTGAACCGTTCCAGGAAGGATATTGAAAAATGGATTTAAAGGAAGCTGTTGCGGTGTTTGGTGTAAACGGCAAAAACGAGTGGTGCGAGCCGGTTGACCAGAAGGAATAGAAAGCGTTGAAGGAAGAATAGGAGGAGACCTGGATATGGAATATGTTACATTAAACAATGGGGTAAAAATGCCGGTGCTGGGCTATGGAGTTTATCAGGTAGACCCCGCCGAGGCAGAAAGGTGTGTTCTGGACGCCATAAGCGTGGGATATCGTTCTATTGATACGGCCCAGGCCTATGCAAATGAGGAGGGCGTAGGAAATGCCATTGCAAAGTGCGGCGTGCCCAGAGAGGAGCTTTTTATCACCACAAAGGTATGGATCAGCAATGCAGGCTATGAAAAGGCCAAGGCGTCCATTGAAGAATCTCTGGCCAAGCTGCAGACGTCATATATTGATCTGCTGCTGATTCATCAGCCCTTTGGAGATTATTACGGAACCTACCGGGCTATGGAGGAAGCGTACAAGGAGGGCAAGGTACGGGCCATCGGAGTATCTAATTTCTATCCCGACAGATTTTTGGACCTGCATCATTTTGCAGAGATCAAACCTGCTGTGAATCAGGTGGAGACCCATGTGTTCCAGCAGCAGAAGCTGGCTAAGGAATATCTGAAGAAGAACGGCGCCCAGATCGAATCCTGGGGACCCTTTGCGGAGGGAAAGAACGATTACTTCAACAATCCTGTGCTGAAGGAGATCGGCGCGGCCCATGGAAAGACCACGGCTCAGACAGCCCTGAGGTTTTTGATTCAAAGCGATGTGGTCGTTATCCCTAAATCCACCCATAAGGAAAGGATGGAGGAGAATTTCAATGTCTTTGACTTTGAGCTGACGCCGGAGGAGATGTCCAGAATCGAAGAGCTGGACGGAGGAGAAAGCCTGTTTTTCTCCCACTATGATCCCAAGACAGTGGAGTGGTTTCTGACCTTAGTATAGAATATAAAATAGAAAGAGCGCAGCCTTTGTCCGGGGACTGCGCTCTTACTTTTCATAGGATTTTCCTTTTATGCGAAGCAATCATAATTTTTCTGTTTCCAAATATATTGTAGGCTTAAAGTACATTGACTGTAAAATGCAAGTTGGGTATGATGATATAAATAAGAGTCATACCCTGGAAAGAAGGAGTGCCCATGATCGAAATCTTTTTATTAGAGCAGCTTACAGCGTTTGCCAAATGGGGTACCTTGACCCGGGCTGCATAAGAGCTGCATATGAAACAGCCGACTCTGAGCAGATCTATGAAAAAGCTGGAGCAGACAGTCGCATTCGACAGAAGATGGCCTGTCTCCAGTTAGAAAAGCTAAAATACCATTCCATTTTTAATGCCATACATTCAAAAGGGGAGAGTAAAAACAAGGATTTTCAGGTATTATGATAATAGATTCGCATAAAAGGAAAACTGCGGATGGAAAAGGGAGAAAATTATGTGGATTATATTTGCATTTGGTTCCGCAATATTCGCGGGCATAACAGCTATTCTGGCAAAGTGTGGGATTCGCAAGACGGATTCTACCGTGGCCACGGCCATACGCACCATCGTTGTGCTGATTTTTTCCTGGCTGATGGTTTTTGCGGTGGGATCACAGGGGCAGATTGGCGCCATAAGCAGCAGATCATGGCTGTTTTTGATTTTGTCCGGGATGGCTACCGGAGCTTCCTGGCTGTGCTACTTCAAGGCACTGCAGATGGGCGATATCAATAAGGTGGTTCCGGTTGACAAGTCCAGTGTGATTTTGACCATTCTGCTGGCCTTTGTGCTTTTACACGAGGAAATCAATGTGCCCAAGGCAATAGGCGTTGTCCTGATCGGCATAGGAACCTATCTGATGATCGAAAGAAAGAAGGAGATGGCAAACCAGCAGGGAAAAAGAAATTCCTGGTTTCTTTATGCTGCAGGCTCCGCTGTCTTTGCCAGCCTGACCTCTATTTTAGGTAAAATCGGAATCAGCGATGTGGAATCCAATCTGGGAACGGCAGTGCGCACAGGCGTTGTGCTTTTGATGGCCTGGATTATGGTATTTGTGACAGGCAGACAGCGGGCGGTGAAAGAGACCTCTCCCAGGGAGCTGCTCTTTATTATATTGTCCGGGATAGCTACCGGGGCTTCCTGGCTTTGCTATTACAGGGCTCTGCAGGAT
>NZ_CEWDFQ010000069.1:0-11648 GCF_982438285.1 Acetatifactor sp.
AGCCGACTGAATATAATTTTTTAAAAGTGCCACAATGTCAAAGCGCTCCATGCTTACCACATCGTTGCCGAATTCCAGCTGGTTCAGTGTCAGCAGCTTCTTCACCATATTATTCATCTTGGCAGCTTCGTCCATGATGACCTCGCAATAAAAATTTCTGCTGTCAGGATCATCATTGATCCCCTCCTTCAGTCCCTCCGCATAGCCCTGAATCAGTGCAATCGGCGTTTTCAGTTCGTGGGACACATTGGAAAGAAATTCCTTGCGCATCTCGTCAATTTTTTCTTTTTTCTCAATATCCTTCTGTAATTCATTGTTGGCCGTCTTTAACTCCGAAATGGACTCCTCCAAGCTAGCCGACAGCTTATTGATATTTTCCCCCAGCATATCGATTTCATTATTTGCCTTATCATGGTACTTTGCTTCAAAATCAAGGTGAACCATGCGCTCGGATATTCGGTTTAATTCCAGTATGGGCTTTGTCATTTTCCTGCATACAAACCAGATAATGACGCCTCCCGCAATGGTTCCAAGACATCCCACATAAGCAAAAAAGCGGTTTGCAATCTTTGCGCTCTCCTGAATGCTTTCCATAGGCGTACTTAAAATAAAGGAAATCCCCGTATCCAGTCTGCCATACATCTCCAAAGACTGATTGCCCGCCGGACCTGTTTTCTGAATGGTATAATCCTTCCCCTCCTCCAAAATCTGCAGATTTGCAGGCTGAAAGCCGAAAATGTAGCCGATCAGCTTATTTTCCAAATAATCGCCGCCATTTTCGGAAAGATACCGGGTCTGGGAATTTACGTCGATAATCGCCACCGTAATACTGTACATTCTGCAGATATTGTCCAGTTCCTCCTGAAATACTTCAGAGCTGTAGGTATCGCTGCCCGTTACCTGGGCAATGGTGGTGTATGCGTCAAATATCACGTTTCGTTTTGTCCTGGTGTAATACTCTCCCAGGAAAATACTGTTAATGAGCCAGCACATCAATATGATGCCGGCCATTAATCCAATAAAAATCAATGCAAATTGTCTTCTGATCGATGGCCTCATAGCAGTACTATTCTTCCTCCAGCTTATAGCCCATTCCCCAGATAGTCTTTATCATATCGCCCTTTTCCCCCATTTTGCTGCGCAGCTTTTTCACATGGGTGTCAATCGTACGGGCATCGCCAAAATAGTCGTAATTCCAGACATTATTTAAAATTTTCTCTCTGGAAAGGGCAATTCCCTTGTTCTCGATAAAATAGGTCAAAAGCTCAAATTCCTTATAGCTTAATTCAACCGGCTTTCCATCTATTAACACCTGATGGGCAGCCTTGTCAACGGAAATGCCGCCGCAGCTTATGATTTCATCCCTGTTCAGCTGGTTTGTCCTGCGCAATATGGCCTCGATGCGGGCCACCAGTATTTTAGGGCTGAAGGGCTTTGAGATGTATTCATCCACACCCAGCTGAAATCCCTGGAGCTCGTCCCGCTCGTCCGATTTAGCCGTCAGCATAATAATAGGTACCTTTGAGTAATTGCGGATTTCCCTGCACACCTGCCAGCCGTCCATCTTGGGCATCATCACATCCAGCACAATCAGCGCGATATCCTTCTGGTTAAAGAAAATCTCCACAGCCTCTTCGCCGTCTGCAGCCTCCAGCACTTCAAAATTACTTTTCACCAAAAAATCTCTCACCAGCTTACGCATTCTGCTTTCATCATCTACAACAAGAATTTTCAATCTATCTATTGCCATATCCGCTCCCGCCTTTCCAAAGCAGCAAATCTATTTCCGTTGTAAGTATCATACCGCAAATTTATGTTAAAAATGTGAAAACATCATTGCTCTTCTATCTCCAAGACCCTTTCCTGCTCCCGCAGGGCCTGCTCCCTTTCCGTCAGCTCCTGTTCCCAGGACGCATACCGGTCTGTCAAAGCTCTTTCATAATTCAGCACATTAGGATTGTCGCTGTCAAGTGTAATGGCAAACATAGCGATGACAGTAATCAAAAGAAGAATATTCAGAATCACAGATATAGGAAACGCAGCCTGCTTCTTCTTTTGGGGCTTGGGAATCCGCAGTCTGTTTCTGGCCGGATTCTGTTTCTCCCTCAGTTCTCTGTCGTAGGTATGCAGCAAGGGAATAGGAGACAGGCCATCCTTTGGTATTTCCGGCTGCTCCATCAGATAATCCTGCACCTTTTTCAAATAAGAAAGGCCTGTGGGCGTAATAAAAATGCGTTCCTGCACTGCTTTTTCGTATATCTGCCATATTTTCTCCGGATTGGAATAATCCATTCTTTCCTCCAGATAAGCAATCTTTTTCCGCTCCGTCTCCGCCAGTTCGGCATCTTTTTTGCTGCAAAACAAAAAGCCGCCCGAAATCAATTCCCTTTCCTCTAGTGTCCTTTTTTCGTCCATCCTTTAACTCCCGACATTTTCCTCATCATATGGGTTTAATATAACATTATCTACGGCAGATTTCAACAGGCTCCTTGCCTGCACAGGCTGCTTCTTTTCCTGCTTCATCCTCTTCTCGCACTGTATAACTTCACGGAAAACGGTTACCCTATTATGGTCAAAAACACATCAGAGATGGACTAGACATATATTTAGATTCTGCAGAATACATTTTAGTATAAGGAAATAAAAAGAGGACATCATGAAAGAATTTTGGAAATCAGAGGGGCTTGGAATCCTATTTACTGCCGCTTTAGGATCTTTTGGGCACTTTGCATATGACCTTTCAAAGGAAAACATTCTTGTGGCTTTATTCTGCCCCGTAAATGAATCCACCTGGGAGCATTTAAAGCTTCTGTTCTTTCCTTTTTTGCTTTTTTCATTGCTGCGCCTGTTTTTCTCTGAAAAAAAATCCCCTGTTTTTGCCACCTCCCTATTTTTAGGCGTGGCAGCTGGCCTTCTTTTTATTCCCGAAGCTTTTTATGCCCTTCTGCTTATGTTTGGATTCCACTCTCTCCCCACAGATATCGCAATCTTTTTGCTTTCCGTTGTTTTATCCTTCGCCATCAGCTATCTGGTGCAGTTTCGGAAAGCCCCCGGCTTTAACAGCCTGAGCATCCTTTTCCTGCTGATCCTGACAGGCTTGTTTTTTATCTTCACCTTTGCGCCTCCTGGCACACCGCTGTTTCAGGACCCGGTCACCAAAGGCTACGGCATTCGGGCACCCTGATTTTTACTCTGGCATTTTTGACCGCAGCTTCATCACTTCATTTTCTTCCTGCTCTATTTCATAAAGCTTCTTTGTGCAATGATTATATTGTGAAATCGCACGCAGTATTGCATTCAAATCCTCCGGCGAAAACATTCCCGCAGCTTTTGAAATATCACCAAAATTATTTACATTGATCCTTAAGCTGCCGCCGCTGGGAAGGCTGATTCTCAAAACCTCCTTAGGATCGTTCATATCTCCCAGGCAGATGGAATTTGTCCTGGGATCGCACACAAAAACAACCCCGTTATACACAATCACCCCATTTTCTGCCAGGTATCCATAGGGACAATCTGTTTGTCTGTCCGCAAGTACTTTTGAAAAAGACGAATCTTCTTCGCTGTTTTCTGATCTGCTTACAGCATTCTCCCGTCGTGCCGACTTTATTTCTTCTACATAAATCGGGTTCAATGCGTTATTCTTTATCATTATTGCTCCTTTCCGCAGTTGATCTGTAAACCACAGCCGCACTGCCCACCATTACAGTTTCCAAATGTCATTTCAAGTATTACTCAGGGTTCGCACTACATCCTCGTATCGTTTAGATTTGCTTTCCACATCCGCTTTTGTCACCCCATAGTATCTATACACATCTTTATAGATACGATCGAATTCCTTAATCAGCTTCTTGCTGCCAGCAGCTCCGCCACCAATATAGGCATACTTTTTTTCAATCACAATATGTATATTATCCTTTACATCATCAGATGCTTTTTGGAATTTATGAAAGTCAATATCAAATACTGCAGGCGGCACTTCCAACGCCTTTTTCATTCTTTCTTCGCTTTGCTTGAAATAAACCTCCACATCCTTTGGCGATTCGCTCTTTAATTGAGGAGACAAAGCGTACTCCCCCAGCAATTCCGGGGCATACTGGATAATGAAGGATGCTCTCATCTGATTGTACTCTTCTGCTGCTTCATCAGAAGCCTCAGTCACTTCCACAAACCCATATCTATTTACAATGTACTCCATCACTTCATCCATGCTGTGACTTTCACACTTGAGCGTTTTCTCCACATAAAACCGCTTTGCCCTGTTTTTTAAGCGTCCCATTTTCTGTCTCAGCGTAAGCTTTGCATCCTTCTTAAGCACAAAAACTGATGTGGGGCCATCCGCTCCTCCTATAACCGAAGCTGCACTCGCACTTTTTTTCATAAACACCCAAGCCCTCCATTTTTAGTGGGCTGCTCAACAGCAGCAAAATAGAATCTCTTCTCTCTTTCACATTATATGTGATTCTTTCCGAAGTTACAAGGAAGGAGTATTTAAATTATGGGGTTAACTTTATTGATTTTTTGCAATTCTTTTTCATTGTCAATTCGCAGCGCATCATCAAATTTTCGACTTAAATTAAGATGCCCCTCAGCTATACGCATGCTATTTCTGTTGGTTTCGTTTTCAAGTGTTAATTGTATGCTTTTACAATCTCTGCAGAAATATCAAACGATAAGAAACTGATACCAGGTCTTAAAAATCGGGCATATCAGCTGGTAATCCTTCACGAAAATCCGGAGGATAAAACCCTGTTTTGCCAACGGTTCATGCAGGAGCAGCTGTATATTTCCATTGCAAAGAATCACCCCTTACAAAGAGAAAAATTGTAAAGCTGGAAGAGCTTCATGGATTGCGCATATTGATGGATGGGAACACCGGCTTCTGGCGTGATATGTGCATCAGAAAAATTCAAAATAGGGGGAGCTGAACATAAGCTCCCCCTGCGTTTTAGTGTGCCCGGCGGGTTTCATCCCACTCCTACATCCCACTCCTACATAAAATACTTACACTTTTCTAAATAGAATCGCTGTTCTTTTTCAAACAAACTAATTAATTTATTCAAAGATTTTTCTTCTCTATATTCTTTTAAAGACTCCAAATATTCATTTCTATTTGCATCTTCAATTACAACTGGTATCATACAATTTTTTAGACACTCCCTGAAAAGAATTAATCTGCCTGTTCTCCCATTCCCATCTTGAAAAGGGTGTATGCTTTCATATTTAGCATGAAACTCAGCCAATATAAAAATATTTACATTCTGTTCACAATACCAGTCTACAAGCAAGCACATTTCATGAGCGACATCTTCTGGTCTAACGGTTTTATACATACCAATCATATTAGGACGTTGCTTATAATCACCAATAGCATATCCATTCGCTCGATCCTCAAATACACCAGCCTTTAATTCATAATGAAATTGTTTAATCAATTCCTGTGACAATGGTTCATCTAATGTATCTAACATTTTGTTAAACATAAGAAAATGCCCATTCATTTCTTCAACATCTTTAGCTCTATAATAATCATCGGATTTTGGTAAAGTGCCTGTATCAAATAGTGAAGCTGTTTGTTCTTCTGTAAGTGTACTCCCCTCAATTTTATTTGAATTGTAGGCAAGTAAACGTTGTGTGTAAGCATATACACCTGATCTATCAAATTTATCTCTTTCTATTTTGAATCTTGATAAAAGGAAGTCTAAAAATTCTTTATTGTTATTACTCATAATCATTCTCCTCTCATATATTTACAAGTTAAGTTGGAAATAGAAGTAAACTTGATAAACCGTCTTTTACACACATAATAACAGCCACCTTCCAGAATTTGTAATCTGAATTACTTTTTCTATTTTTTTGAAGGTGGTGAATCAAAAAAAATTATAGGGGATGTGTTTTTGCAACATGTCCCCTATTTTTTACGATAATAAATAATAAATTGTTTTAAGATGGCTTTTTCGCTTTGTATAAGCCAAAATCAGAAATTTATTTTGTAATCTCAATAATTCCTTTCCATATTTTCATTTGAAATTTCAGCCTTTAAACGCTCCAAAAGACCAATTAAATTTTTAGCATACTTGTAACCCATTTGGTTATAAGTAGTTTTTCGATTTTAGTGCTTCAAATGTGTTAAATTCGATCCAAATTGCTGTTGCATTTGTTTATAAAAGTTTGACCCCAATTTTGACCCCACTTATTTCGGTCTAAAACGGTTTGAAATGGTGTCAAACGGTCATTTTTTAATTTTTCTCCCTTTGGAAATGCCTGAAAACACTGTATTTTCAAGCATTTCACAGAATGGAGTAGACGGGAGTCGAACCCGTGTCCAAAAGCCCATTCCCTGTCCTTCTACTATCATAGTCCGTTATCCTGGCCGAACTTGCTTCGGCCTGTTCCCGCCTGGGGCAGGAAACGAACAGCCTGCTCCATTTGGTAGCTTCATTTTACGCCCATGCGCGCAAAGCTTAACGCATGTCGTTTCTCACATGGTTGATGCCCGGGTTCCGAAGTGTGAGTGCCCCGGAGCGGACAAGCTGCCTAAGGCAGCGTCATTCACAGCAATTACGCTGCAAATGCTAACTGAGTATTATCTTCAGCGTTTAGTTTAATTTTGTGATTAACGTGTCACAACGGATAGCTTCTCCAGCTGCAAGACTCCTGTCGAAACCTTTACTACCCCGAGTAAACTCTCCGGATTTTTCCGTAAAGATTTTTCTTTCGCTGTTAGTATAGAAGAATTTTGACAATAAGTCAATAGAATTTACCACTCATCTTAAATTCCTTTTCCGCCTCTCTTCTCTGATCCTTCTTTGCGATGTCCCGGCGTTTATCATAAAGCTTTTTGCCCCTTGCCAGGCCGATCTCCACCTTGGCTCTTCCGTCCTTAAAGTAAACCTGCAGAGGCACCAGTGTGTAGCCTTTTTCCGCCACCCTTCCCGCCAGCTTGTTGATCTCATACTTGTGAAGCAGAAGCTTTTTTACCCTTAAGGGATCCTTGTTAAAGAGATTTCCCTTTTCATAAGGACTGATGTGCATTCCATAAACAAAGACTTCTCCATTCTCAATACGGATAAAGGCTTCCTTGATGCTGCATTTCCCCATGCGCAGGGATTTTACCTCCGTGCCGTGAAGGGCAATGCCCGCCTCAAAGGTTTCATCTATAAAATAGTCATGGAATGCCTTTTTATTGTTCGCGACCAGCTTCTGCGCATCTTTTCCCTTTGCCATTCCTCACACCTCTTTACTCGTTATATTCTTCCTCATTCGTCTCCACCAAAGAAAAATCAATGGTTCTTGTCATGATATCTACCCCTGACACGCGGACTTTCACCGGCATTCCAAGCTTAAAGGTTCTTCCGGTAGCCTCGCCCACCATTTCACAGGCATCCTCCTTGTAATAGTAATAATCCCCGGGGAGCCTGGATACATGAACCAGTCCCTCCACAGTGTTGGGAAGCTCCACATAGATTCCCCAGCCTGTCACGCCGGATATAATGCCGTCAAAGCACTGGCCGGTTCTTTCCTTCATATACTCTGCCTTCTTCAGCTTGTCCGTCTCGCGCTCTGCTTCGTCTGCCCTGCGTTCCATATCGGAGCAATGACTTGCCACCTCCGGGAGAATCTCCCGGTAATGGGCTGTCCTCTCTTCTCCCAGCCTTCCCCGGAGCTGATCTTTGATAATACGGTGAATCTGTAAGTCCGGGTAACGTCTGATGGGCGAGGTAAAGTGACTGTAAAAACGGCAGGCCAGTCCAAAATGCCCGCTGCTCTCCACGCTGTATTTCGCCTGCTTCATGCTGCGAAGGGCAAGGCGGCTTATCATGGCCTCCTCGGGAGTGCCTGCAATTTTGTCAAGCAGCTTTTGAATTTCCTTGGGATGCACTTCTCCCCCGCTTACCTTGCCCGCATTTCTGCCAACAGCCTTGATATAATACCCCAGATTATTGATAAAGGTGGAAAGCCTTTGAATCCTCTCTGCATCCGGCACATCGTGGACTCTGTACAAAAAAGGCACCTCCAGCCAGTAGAAATGCTGGGCTACGGTTTCGTTTGCGGCCAGCATAAAATCTTCAATAATATTGGTGGCCACATTCCGCTCATAGGGCTTTATGTCCACAGGATGGCCTTCCCCGTCAAGCAGTATCTTGCATTCCGGAAAATCAAAATCAATGGCTCCCCTCTTCCTGCGCTTAGACCGGAGTGCTGCCGCCAGCTCCTCCATCTGCCGCAGCATAGGCAGCAGATAAGCATATTTCTGATACGCCTCTGTTTCCAAAACCTTCTCATCGGCAAGTATATTCTTCACCTGTGTATAGGACATACGGTGGTCTACACGGATCACCGACTCACAGATATCATAGTCGAGAATTTCCCCGTAAACGTCAACCCGCATAAGACAGCTTAAAGCCAGCCTGTCTGCTCCCTCATTCAGAGAACAGATGCCGTTTGAAAGGGCGTGGGGAAGCATGGGAATCACCCGGTCCACCAGATACACACTGGTGCCTCTTTTCAGTGCTTCCCGGTCCAGGGCAGAATTCTCCTGTACATAATTTGCCACATCCGCAATATGAACTCCCAGATGGTAACAGCTTCCATCAAAGCTCACACTCACAGCATCGTCCAAATCCTTGGCATCCTCTCCGTCAATGGTAATCATAACCACCTCACGCAGATCCCTGCGCCCGGCCATGTCCGCCTCGGACACCTCTTTCGCTGCACGCTGCGCCTGATTCATCACCTTTTCGCCAAATTCCACGGGAAGCTCATATCCACGCACAATGGACATAATATCCACGCCCGGATCGTTTCTATGGCCCAGAATCTCAACAACGCGGCCCTCTGGACTTTTTCTGTCCGTGCCGTAGCCTGTGATCTCCACCACTACCTTATGTCCGCTCACAGCACCCTTGGAATGCTCCTTTGGCACATAAATATCCTGGGCAAGCTTTGTGTCGTCCGGTATCACAAAGCCGAAATTATTCCGGGTCCGCTCATAGGTGCCCACCACCTGCTTCATGCCCCTTTCGAGGATACGGATAACCTGGGCCTCCTGGCGCTTTCCCTTTTGAGCCTCCAAAAGGGCTACCTGCACCGTATCCCTGTGAAAGGCTCCGTTGACCTTGTCCTCCGGGACAAAAAGATCCTCCTGTCTGCCCTCTATCCTCACAAAGCCAAAGCCCTTGGCATTGCCGATAAAGGTTCCGGTGAAAACCCTTCCGTTGGACTTCATATATTTTCCCCTGTTGGTCAGCATCAGCCTGCCTTCCGACAGCAGCTGTGCCAAGATGCTTTTCAGTTCCTTTCTGTCCTCCGCAGCCACCTGAAGGAATACGGCAAGCTCCTTTTCCTTCATAGGCACATAAAGGTCGTCGTTCACCAGATCACAGATGATTTTTTTCCTTTTTTCCCTTATTTCCGTACTGCCGTTCATGAATACTCCTTATAGCTTTCTTCCTGCACAAAAAAACACTCTTTGTCACAAGAGTGTTTGTCTTACGTGATTAAAATACGTTAAGATTTAGTATGACCGCAATCAGCATAAATAATACTGCCAAAACCTTGGTTATCTTTACCAGCAGGCCTTCCATGGAACGTCCCTTATTCTTGCCCCAATAGGTCTCAGCTGCACCGCTGATGGAACCAAGGCCCGCGGACTTGCCTTCCTGCATCAATACCAACACTGTAAGCGCTACACATATCAATATAAAAACAATTGTCAATACCACTCTGAATGCTTCCATCTCACACCTCCTAATGTCAAGCAAGTTTCATGTTACCATAAAAAATACATCTTTTCAACCATTTTTTCTCAAAAGAGAGCAAAAACAATTTGCAAAAAAAGCCAGGCGCACAAGCGCCCGGCTTCCCTTACCAAACGGATTCAAACAAAACTACTTATCTGCCAAACTGACAGTCGTTATTTCCACTGTCGGTTGTCCACATTTCCAGCATGTTGATAGGATCGTTGAAGTCTGCCAGCCAGCCATTGCGGGCAATGTCATAATTGCCGGCCTTTCTCTCATCCAAAAATACATTCCAGTCAACAGTCTGGATAGTCATATCAATGCCGATCGCTGCAAAATCCTGCTGCAGCGCCTCTGCAACTGCCACATGTCCTGTACCGTCATTGGTCAAGTACTCGAAGGTGATAGGAGTCTCTGCGGACAGCATACCATTATCATCAAATACATAACCTGCAGATTCTAACAGCGCAATTGCCTCAGCCACATTTTCCTCGGAATAAGAAGGATTGAAGTAACCTACATCCTCCGCATCAGGATAGGTGTACGCGTCATCGTTCTCCTTGAAGATACCGCCGTGTCCATCAGACATTCCTGTAGGAATAAAGGTGTTGGCAGGCTCCTGGCCGGTCTGGCCGATGTTCTCCGCAATATAGTCACGGTCAACCAAAAGAGCAAATGCTCTTCTCATTGCGTTAGCCTGTGCAGGCGTCTTATCCGCAAACAAATCGCTCTTTACATTGAAGGATACATAGTAGGTGCCCAGGTTGTCAACGATGTGGAACTCAGGGTTATCTAACAGAGACTGAATCTCATCATTGGGAACGGTATCGATAAAGTCAAGGTTGTCTGCATTGTATGCAGCGTAAATTGCAGTGTCATCTGCGCTCAGCATAACCTCGATGGTCTCAACCTTAACCTCATCTGCTCTGTGGTAGTTGGGATTCTTGGTCATGATGATGGTCTGGTCATGAGTCCAGCTGCTTATGGTGTAAGCGCCGTTGGTCACAAAGCCAGCCTCCTGGCACCATGCGCCAGGGTTGGTCTCCCAGTCAGCTGCCGCCTCTACCTCACTCTGCTTTACAGGATAGTAAGCCGGGAAAGCAAGCAGGTCAAGGAAATATGCGCAAGGGGAGTCAAGCTCTATGGTCAGGCTCTGTCCATCCTCGCTTGCAGTCACCTTCAGGGTGCCGTCCTCGTTTGCTGCAATTACGTCAAACATATAGGAGTAGTCTGCAGCGGTCTGAGGATTTACGGCACGATTCCAGGAATATACGAAATCATTTGCATTCAGCTCAGAGCCGTCGGACCATACAAGACCAGGAATCAGATTAACGGTATAGGTCAATCCGTCCTCGCTCACAGTATAATCAGCTGCAAGATCAGGCTGTACATTGCCGTCAGCGTCATAGGTAAACAGACCGGCAAAGCTGTTTACGATCATACATGCGCCGTCAACGGAGCTGTTCAGAGCGGGATCAAGAGTATCAGGCTCGCTTGCAAGGTTAATTCTCAATGTTGTGTCAGGAGCCTCTGCAAACATAAAATATTTGAAGCCGTACAGATTGGAATAGATGTTGGTCACATCAGATTTCTGCATATAAATGTCGTTGTAGTAATACAAAGGCAGAATTGCTCCAGTTTCCATGAGCATATCCTCAGCCTGATGCATCAGCGCCTCACGCTCCACATAATCTGTGGTGGACTTGATCTGGCTGATCAGGTTGTCATATTCAGTCCAGTTTGCGGGATCCACTACATCCTCTGCAGAAACAGCCTCTGTAGATGCCGCTTCTGTGGACTCTGCCGCACTTTCGGTGGAAGCAGCCGCAGATGAAGTATCTGCAGGCTCTTGTGTAGAACCACAGGCGGTCAGAGAGCCCAGCGCCAAAACAAGCGCTAAAGAAA
>NZ_CEWDFQ010000070.1:0-11559 GCF_982438285.1 Acetatifactor sp.
CCAGGGAGGGGGAGAGGTCAGCGTGACCTTTTCCGCCCCCAGGGGCGGAAAAGGTCACGCTGACCTCTCCCCCTCCCTGGGCCATGGAAAACATCTGGGCAGAGGAGCCGCCCTCATAGGTAATGTCAATGGCTCCCGCATTCAGGTTTTTAAACTGCTCCGCAACCTCCTGCCTCCCTCCGGTGCCAATGGCCAGCACCATCATAATGGTGGCAGAGCCCACTACAATGCCGATGGAGGTGAGAACCACCTTAAATTTATTCTGAGACAGGTTCAGCCAAACCAGTCTTAGGATTTCCGATAACCTCATGTCTCGCTCACCACACTTTCAATCAGTACCACGTCGCCCTCTGAAAGTCCTTCCACTATTTCTACATTCACACCGTCCGAAAAGCCTGTGGTAATTTCCCTTTCCTCAATTTCCCCATCCTCATTTTTTACTTTCACATAAGATCTGGTTCCCTCTCTGATCACAGCCCGGTTGGAGACATAGAGCACATTACGGGTTTCCTTGGTAATAAAGGTAATGTCTCCTGTCATCCCCTGGAACAAACCGGACACATCCCCCCAAATGGCAGCCGTGACTTCATAAGTGACATTTCCGTCAGAATCTGTTACAGCATCGGAAATCTCTGAGACTTCAGCCTGAAAGATGGTGTCCGGGTAAGCTGTCAGGGATACGTTTGCCGCCGTTCCCACCTCTATGTCCTCCATGTCCTCCTCAGCCACTGTCACCGTTATGGTTACGTCCCCCAGATCATAAAGTGTGACAAGCGTGTCATTTGTTTGAATGGCATCCCCTTCCTCTAAATCCACGCTGGTAATGATGCCGTCATACTGGGCGCAGATGGCAGTTCCGTTGATGTGGGAGCTGTACTCCTCCCATTTTTCCAGGGTTTCCGCATAAACCGCCTCCTGCTCCTTAGCCGCGTCCTCCAGGTAGGCCAGCGCAATGTCATAGGTCTCCTGGGCGGTGTCATAGGCAAGCTGGCGCAAAGACAAGGTTTCCTGGGCAGCAAGCAGTCCCTGGTCCAATTCCCGTTTGGCTGCCGCGTATGCCTGGGCGGCGGTCTCCACATTTTTTTCCGCCTGCTCCACATTCTCCTCCAGCCGTTCCTTGCTCTGCTTTAGGGAATCCGCTGTGGACTGGGCGGACTGGGCCAGTTCAAAATAATACACATAGTTATAGGTATCACCCCACTTATCCGTATTATCCCTGCTCCAGATACAGTTTGCCAGCACCTGGGCCGCATCCTCATAGGCAGCGGTGATTTCCTCTAATTGCTGTTTGTAATCCTCTAAGGTTTCCTGGGCCTGCTCCAGTGCCTGCTTTTTGTCCTCCACATTTTCCTGCAGCTGCCCTACGGCGGCATTGTATTCTGTGTCCGCATAATCTCCGTAGGCTATGCTGGATTCATAAGTATACTGGGCCGTCTGTTCAGAAAGGGTCTGATCTGCATAGACAGCCTCCAAATCCGCCTTGGCCTTCTCCACATTGGATTCCAGCTGTTCCTCCAGCTCTAAGACACTTTCCTCCTCCAGCTCATAGAGCACATCTCCCTGGGAAACCTGCTGTCCCACGGAAACACAAACCTTCGCCACCGTCAGGCTGGAAGCCGTACCGCTCTGTGCGCTGTTTCCCCCGCCTGCCATGCCAAAAATCTGGTCAAACATATTTAATGCGCCGCCGGAGGAGCTCGTGCCTCCCATTCCTGGCATACCGCCTCCAAAGTCGTTTCCTGTCTGGGAGCTCTCTGTGCTGCCGGTGTCCGCCCTTTGCAGAGCGCTCATATCCAGCTCAAAAACCTGTTCCACCGTTCCGATATCCACGCTGCCGCTTTCCGTGATGCCCACCACAAGATCGCCGGACTCCACCACAGTCTCCCTGTAGGTGACCTCCGTTTTACTTCCCGAAACCGCTCCATAGATAATGCCTGCAGCCAAAGCGATGCAAAACGCCGCAGCGGTTACGGCGATTATTTTCTTCTGTGTAGGTTTTAATGCCTTCATTGCCCTGCCTCCATTTCCTGGTTTCTGCCGCCCTGCATTTCTCTGCCGCCCATCTGACTGAAATCCCCGGGCATTTCTCCGTTCTCAGGCAGCTGCATTCCATCCATTCCCTGCTGGTTTCCAAATCCTGCTTCCGTTCCAGAGATGCCGTCAGCGCCGCTTTCTGAAGCGTCTGCTTCTGCCTCCACCTCCGTCTCTGAGCTGACCCGGCTTGCAATATAGATGATATCTCCTTCCGAAAGCCCTGAAAGAATCTCAATATTCACTCCGTTACTGATACCAGTTTCCACCTCTGCAAGCTCTCTGCCGCCCAAAGCGGTCTGCCGGTAAACATAGCTTTTTCCATTCTCCTCCACAATGGCTCTTCTGGAAACATACAGCACATCCTCCTTTTCCTCCGTCACAAAGGTGATGTCCGCCGTCATGCCCCCGTACAAAAGCTCCGTATCCCCATTCACTCCAATCACCACCGTATAGCTTATGGTATTGGAATTTCTCGCGGTGGCTGTAGTGTCAATGGACAGAATCGTTCCCTCATAGGGCGTATCCTCATAGGCGGTGAAAGAAATCTCCACCTGGTCCCCCACCGCAAAGTCCACCACGTCCTCCTGGGTCACATCCACGGAGATGGTCATGTCCTCCGGGGCCGCATAGGACAGAATCACTCCAGACTGCACCAGATGATCGCCTGCTTCATATCCCACCTGAGTCACGATCCCTGAGCCGTCCGCATAAAGAATGCCATCCTCTCCCACAAAGTCCTCAAAAGCCTGCAGCTTTTCCTCCACCTGATTCTTTTCTTCCTCAGCTTCGTTTAATGTCTCCTCCAGGCTTTCCAGCTGTGCATTGTAGGTGGTCTGCGCATTATCCCCCTCTATCAAGGCCTCTTCATAGGCTTCTTTTGCATCCAGCATGTCAATGGCGCTTTTTGCCTGGGCATTGGCAAGCTGCTCCTCCAGGGAGGCAATCTCCTTCGTATTATCCTCAAGATTCTGCTGTGCCTGCTCCAGGGCGGTCTTGGCATTCTGATATTGGGACTGGGCGCTGACATAGGCATTTTGATATGTCATAAAGTTTTCCGTGTGATTGATGTCCGCAGCCTCTAAGCTCTGGCAGGCGGATTCATAGGTCTCCAAAGCCTGTGCATAATCCTCCTGGGCCTGCGCAAGAGCTTCCTCGAGGAGGGGAATATTGGCATTCCGCTGATTGATTTCCACCTGAATTGCCTCAATATCATTGGTTACGGACTGAGATTTACTGTTATAGATAGAAGCGGCATATTCGCTCTCCAAAAGCTGTGTGTCATAGGTAGTCCGAGCCTCCAGCACAGATAGGTTATACTCTGCCTGCGCTTCGTTGTAGGCAGACCTTGCATCCACCACAGCGCTTTCCAGGAGCCTTCTCACATCCGAAACACTGTCCTCGGTGAGCTTTATCAGGGCGTCCCCTTCCTCAATGCGCTGGCCGGAGGCTACATAGATTTCTTCAATTTTTAAATATTTCTGGACGGTTTCATCAGAATCTGTCTCATCGCTGTCCTCATCCGAATCCTCCTCATCGCTTACATCCAGGTCCAGATCATACAAAAGAGAGGTGATTCCATATTCCAGCGTCCCGCTCTCCGTCACTCCCACTGTCAGCGTTCCACGCTCCACCGTGCTCTCCTTGTACACCCACTGTTCCTGCTCCAAAAGGGGGGCAAAAAACACAGTATAGCTTGCCGCCAGGACCAATACAAGCAATCCCGCCCCCGCTGCAATCCACCTTTTCTTTTTCCTGCTCACAGATTTCCATGCCTTCCATGGATTGATTTTCATTTTCATGCTGCTTACTCCGTTTCCCGATTGTCAGGCGTTTCCCGATTTTCCGGGGGCGTTCCTCCATCCTCAGGCATCTCCATGCCCTCCGGGGGCGTCTCTGCGTTCTCAGGCATCTCCATGCCCCCTTGAGGCGTCTCCATATCCTCTGCTCCGAAAATAACCGTTACGGATTGGTTGGTTTCCAGGCCTTGCGTATCTCCTGTCAAGGTAACCGTCACATGATAGGTGACGCTGGTACGGCTTTCAGAGGCAGTCACAGGATTGATCTGGGTTATGCTTCCCTGATAGGTCTGGGTTCCACTTACCACCATAGCACTGTCTCCCACAGACAGGCTGGCAATATCCGACTGATCTACAGAAACCGTCACAGACATTTCTTCGGGATTGCTGTAGATAAACACCGTGCTGTCGGAGGTAAGATACTGGCCCGCCCTTGCCATCACCTGCAGTACCGTCCCCGAAGCGGAAGCATAAAAATAGCCATCCCCCACACTGCTTTCAAACAAATCCATATTTTCCTGGGCGTCCTCCCATGTGCTTTTCAAATCCTCATAATCAGACTCAGCCTGCTCCAAGACTGTTTCATAATCACTCTGGGCTCTCTCAGCGTTGGCCAGGGCCGTTTCATAGGCCAGCTGTGCCTCCAGCGTCTGTGTCTCATAGGCTTGCTCTGCCTCTGTGACAGCCTGCTCCAGGGAAGGGAGGCTGAGTTTCAGGGTCTGCAGCTCAAACTGTGCGTTGGCCAGGGCTTCCTCATACTCACTCTGGGCCTGCTCCAAATCCCGCAGATTCTGCTCCAGCACACTGTAAAGGGAGGTGAGCACACTCACATACTGGCTGCTTGGCGTTCCCCCGCCTGCATCTCCAGAGGAAACACTCACCGTTCGGCTTCCAGAGGCACCACTGCCTATGCCCCCGGTGCCGCCGCTTGTAACCTGGGACCAGCTCACCCCCCATTCTTCCATTTTATCAGTGAGAAGCTTCAGGTTTTCATCGTACAGGCTTTGATATTCATCCACTCCAAAATAAGCACTGTAGGAACCATCATTCACATAGGATTCATATTCGGCAATCTGCTCTTTTGCCTGGGCAAGCGCCTCTTTTGCCTGCTCCACGCTTAAGGTAAGGCTTTCTACCGTCTCCTGGTACACCTCTTTAGCCTGCTCTCCCGCAAGAACAGCGCTGTTATAATCATATTCCGCCGTTATTTTACTCTGTTCATACTCTATGGCTCCCGCCCGGCAGGCAAGCTGGGCTTCCTCAAGGACTTGGGCAAGCTCTTCTCTGGCCTCCTCCACACTCTCCTGGGAAAGCTTCAGTATCTGGGCTCCGGCCTCCACCTGGTCGCCGGAGGATATGTAAATCTCTTCAATCTCCAGCTGCGTCTCCAGATTTTCCACCTCAAAGCTTTCCTGGGTCATTCCCACACTGGTTACGCCGGAAGCGCTGACTCCTCCCAACGCTGTGGAAAAGCCTCCCCTGCCGCCTTGTAAAAAACCGCCGTTTTCAGAATTGTTTCTTTGAAGGAAATAAACAGACACGCATATCAAAAGTATCAGAGCCATCACCAGGCATACAGAAATGATAATCACCTTTTTCTTATTTTCCCTGCAGAAATCCTTTATCTTCACACGAAATCCCTCCGATTTTCCTGCCTTTCTGGCAATAGTATATCGGGAAAATGTTTAGAAAAATTGTTTAAAATGTGAAAAAAATGTGTTCTGCCAATGGAAAACCAATGGAAATGTGCTTTCTCCTGTGATAAAATAAGGAAACAGACTATGAACTCCAGGAGGCGGCCCATGAAAATTACCTACCTTTACCACAGCGGTTTTCTGGCGGAAACAAAAGACTGCTATTATCTTTTTGACTATTACAGGGGAGAGCTCCCTCCCCTTAGGACGGACAAGCCCATCCTTGTGTTTTGCAGCCACAGACACCCGGATCACTATAACAGGGAAGTATTTTCCCTTTTAAAAAGGCTTGGGATGAACAGCGTCACCGCCATTTTGGCAAAGGACATTTCTGACCACAGCTATCCCGAACAGATTCCGGTGATTAAGGTTACCTTTCACAGCCGCTATGAGCTTCCCCAAAACACTGTGCTGGAAACCCTGCTCTCCACCGATGCGGGAGTGGCCTTTTTGGTCCGCTGCCGGGAAGGGATTCTCTATCACGCCGGAGATTTAAACGACTGGGTATGGGCGGGAGAAACACCACAATACAACAGGCAGATGACAGGAAGCTACCGACATGAAATAGATCTGCTGAAGGATTTGCTGAAAGAAGAGTGTGTGGACGCCGCCTTTCTGCCTCTTGACCCCAGGCAGGAGGAGGATTACGCACAGGGAATCCTGTATTTTTTGAAAAAGATCAGGGTAAAGCGGGTATATCCTATGCACTATTGGGAAAAGCCTGGGATTATCTCCCGGTTTCTCCGGGAATACCCACAGTATCAGAACATAATACAGAACACGGAGGATGCAAACGCCAATGAACTTTAAGATGATTCATGAAAATTATAATGTAGCAGATTTGGAAAAATCCATTGCCTTTTATGAAAAGGCTCTGGGCCTTCATGAAAAACGCCGCACCAACGGGGAAGGCTTTATCATTGTTTATCTGGGAAACGACCAGAGCGATTTTGAGCTGGAGCTCACCTGGCTTGCAGAGCATCCGCAGAAATACAACCTGGGGGAATGCGAATTTCACCTGGCCTTCCGCACAGACGATTTTGAGGCAGCCCATAAATTGCACCAGGAAATGGGATGTATCTGCTTTGAAAATCCAAAAATGGGAATTTATTTTATCCAGGACCCGGACGGCTACTGGCTGGAAATCGTTCCTGTGCGGAAATAGTTTCTCTATTTACTTTTTTTCCTCAAGCCAGCGGTGCCTCATCAAAAAGGCGCCGTCCTTTGGCTGTCTGTCTCTGGTAAAAATTCCTTTTCGGTTGCCATTTGCCCTGCCGGTGGTCTCTACCGTCTGAAAATCTGCAAAATTCCATACCTGCTCGCCTCTCACAAAATCATAGCGGTCAAAGATTTCGTGATACATTTTCAGATATTCTATTTGATATTCCTGGCTCCACATAACGGAGGGCAGTTTATGCTCGTAGGAAAGGGTATCCGCACCATATTCTGTAAATATCATGGGTCTTTGCAGATCCAGGGCAGCCCACCGTTCCATCTCCTCCAAAAACGCCTCTTTGGCGTCCGAGATTTCGCTGCCTCCCTTTACATACCATCCATAATAGCGGTTCATGCACAAAAAGTCACAGTACTGATGACAGACCACATCCTCGGGCTGGCTGCTCAGCGCCATGGCAAAGGAGCATGGCCTTTTTTGCACATCCCATGCCTTGGCCGCCTGGAAAATTTCCCGAAAATACTCCCCGGCCTGGACTGTATTGCTTTCGGGCTCGTTAAACAGACTCCATGCAATGACGCAGGCATGATTTTTATCCCTTTGTATCATCTCCTTAAGCGCTTCCAGATGATTTTGCTTCAGCCGCTCAACGGTTGGAGACGCAAAAAAGCTCTCCGGCCTCTTGCCGCTTCCTGCAGCAGTAAACATGGCATTTCCCGCTCTTTTTACAAATCCCACTGCCGCCACTTCATCAATCACCAGAAATCCTTCCCGGTCCGCCATCTGATAAGCCTCTTCCGCATAGGGATAGTGAGAGGTGCGGAAGGAATTGGCCCCTATCCATTTCATCAATTCAAAGTCTCTCTTTAAAAAGCCAAGGGAAAAGCCTCTGCCTAAAACGGGGGAATCCTCATGCCTTCCAAATCCCTTCAAATAAATCGGCTTTTCATTCAGCAATATTTCCGTTCCCTGGATTCTCACTGTGCGGATTCCTATCTCCTCAGAGTATTCATCCAAAAGCTGATCCTTTTGAAAAAGGCGAAGCTCCAGCCGATACAGGTAAGCGTTCCTGACTTCCCAAAGATGAACGTCTGCAATGACAAGCCTTCCTTCCATTCCCTCAGAATACGCAGCCAGTTTCCCTTCTTCATCCCAAAGGCGCACTTCCATTCTAAGGTCCGGCTCAGGATTTTCAATTTCCACCTGATACCAGGTACAGGCATCCTTTCCCGAAATCTCATGTCTGACAGAATAATCACAAATTCTATGCCTGGGAGTGGACATAAGCCACACAGGCCGGATAATGCCGCTGTAGTTAAAGAAGTCAAAATAAGGAACCGCTTTCTTTCTGCCGTTTTTCAGTATTTTGGTCTCCCCGGCAGGCAATGAGGTATCGGACAGCTCATTGTTTACCAATACCACCAGCCGGTTTTCTTCCTGATATCTGACACAGTCCGTGACATCAACGCAGAAGGGGACAAAGCCGCCCTCGTGGAACCCCCTTTTTTCTCCATTTACATAAACCTCCGCCCTGTGAGCCACTGCTCCAAAGCGCAGCTCCACGATGCTGCCCTGTAATTCTCCCGGCACAAAAAAGCTGGTTTCATACCAGAGATCCCCGCAAAAATCCCTCAGTTCCTTATCCGTATAAAAATCCGCAAAGCTTGCAGGAACCGGAATCATCTCCTTTCCCGGAATTCCATTCTGCAAACCTCTTTTGCGTCCATCTCCTTCAAAGTCAAAATAAATTTTCCACAATCCGTTTAAATCCAGCGCTCTTCTGGAAACCGTGTTTCTAGGATACAGCATTGTTTTCATATCTGTTTTTCTCCTTTTTCTAAAAATGGTAAAGAAAGGGCGGACTGCTGCGCAGCCTCCTCCACATACAGCGCCGCATTTTTCAGGTTTGACTCCACCTCCTTTTGGGTCACCTGCCTTTTTACTCTAGCCGGGGACCCCACTGCAAGAGAATTGTCCGGTATCACTGTATTCTGGGTCACCAAGGCTCCCGCCCCCACAATACAGTTTTTCCCGATAACGCAGCCGTCCATCACAATGGCCCCCATACCGATCAGGGAATTGTCTCCCACCCGGCAGCCATGCAGGATGGCCCCGTGGCCTACCGTCACGTTTTCCCCGAGAATCACGGGATTCCCCTTCTCCACATGCACCACACAGTTATCCTGAATATTGCTTCCTCTGCCCACCGTGACAAAGTCTCTGTCCCCTCTGATTACAGCGTGATACCAGACGCTTGCATTCTCCTCTAAGGTTACGTTTCCCTTCACCACCGCTCCCGGGGCGATAAACGCCGTTTCATGTACTTTCATTTTCCGTCCATTCCGAAGCATCATAAATCTGCTCCTGCTTTCAAATTTTCTTTGCCTATATTCTACACAGTGCCGTCCCCAAACACAATACAAAAAAGCATACTTTACAATAAAAGAAAAGCATTAGACATTTCAGGGCTTTCCATTTATTATGAAAGCAAAAACAAAGCAGCGAAAAGGAGCGGATCGCGGAATGCGGAAGCTGAAAATTATCATTGATGTTCTCCTGACAATGGCTCTGCTGTTTTTAATGGGATACCAATTCTGGGGTGATGAAGCCCATGAATGGGCGGGCGCAGCAATGTTTGTTCTGTTTATTGTCCATCACATTTTAAACAGGAGCTGGCATAAAAATCTATTTCGTGGAAGCTATTCCCCTTCCAGGATTTTTTTGCTGGTTGTGGATCTCCTGCTGTCTGCCGCCATGCTGGGCCTGATGGTCAGCGGAGTGATTCTCTCAAATCATGTGTTTGCCTTTCTTCCAATCAGCGGCGGCACCGCCTTTGCAAGACTGCTGCAGATAAAAAGGCCCTCTTCGGTCCGCAAAATTCTGCTGCCAGTAATTGGCGCAGGAATTGCCCTTTACGGACTGACCGTATTCATCAAGCGTAATCTTTTATCCTATATGTTTCTCCGGACACAATTTGTATTTTTAGATTTTGGGGAATCTATGATTTTATTCTATCTGGACTATCTGGCCATGATGGGGCTTTTTGTCTTTCCAGCCCATTACGGGGCTGCTTTCCTTCGGAAGCTGTCCGCAAAAAAACAGTCAGCGCAATAAAAAAGGCCGCAGAGGGAAGAAAGCAGTCTCAGCTTTCCTCCCACTGCAGCCTGTGCAGGCTTCCCTCCAGCTGCATTTTGGGAAACCCATTCTGGCGCAGGGCCTCATAGAGCACAATGGCCACTGAGTTGGACAAATTTAAAGACCGGATGGACGGCAGCATGGGAATCCGGATAGCCGTTTCCTGGTATTCCACCAGAATCTCCTCCGGAATCCCGGCGCTTTCCTTCCCAAACATTAAAAAATCGTCCGGGCCAAAGCCCCCCCCCGTGTAGATCCGCTTTGCCTTTGTGGTAGCCATCCAGATTTTCGCCCCTGGATGTGTATTTTTAAATTCTTCAAAATTCAGATATCTTGTCACGTCAAGCTGCTGCCAATAGTCCATACCGGCGCGCTTGATTTCTTTTTCATTCAGCCGAAAACCCAAGGGCTCGATCAAATGAAGGCTGGTTCCCGTGGCAACGCAGGTTCTCCCGATATTTCCTGTGTTCGCCGGTATTTCCGGCTGATGCAGAACAATGTGCATGGCTTTTTTTGCTCCTGTCAGTTGTTTTTGGACGCCTGCTCGGCCCGAAGCTTAGCTACAAAGTGTGCCAGTCGTCCCATGGCAACCTTCAGCTTTTCCAAAGAATAGGCATAGGAAATTCTAAGATATCCCTCGCCGCAGTCTCCGAAGGCCGTACCTGGAACCGCCGCCACCTTCTCCTCCTCCAAAAATCTGGACGCGAATTCCTCGCTGGTCATGCCAAATTCCTTGATGCAGGGAAATACATAAAAGGCCCCGTAGGGTTCAAAGCAGGTCAATCCCATCTCCCCAAAGGCATGGAGCAGATATCTTCTGCGCTGGTTATAGGCCTTTCGCATTTCGGCAATATCCCCGTCACCGTTTTTCAGGGCGTCCACAGCGGCATACTGGCTTGTGGTGGGCGCACACATGATGGCAAACTGGTGAATCTTGGTCATCTGCTCAATAATCTCCCTGGGACCACAGGCATAACCCAGTCTCCAGCCCGTCATGGCATAGGCCTTGGAAAAACCGTTGATAAGGATGGTTCGTTCCTGCATGCCGGGCAGGCTTGCGATAGAAACATGTTCTCCCTTATAGGTGAGCTCCCCATAGATTTCATCTGACATGACAAATATGTCATGTTTTAAGATAACCTCTGCAATGGCCTCTAGGTCCTTCTTCTCCATAATGGCCCCTGTGGGATTGTTGGGGAAAGGAAGAATTAACACCTTGGTCTTTTCGGTAATGGCCTCCTCCAGCTCCTTGGCCGTCAGCCGGAATTCATTCTCCTCTTTCAGATTGATGATCACAGGTACAGCCCCTGCCAGTATGGCACAGGGCTCATAGGACACATAGCTTGGCTGGGGA
Organism: Acetatifactor sp.; assembly: GCF_982438285.1. Lineage (NCBI taxonomy): Bacteria > Bacillati > Bacillota > Clostridia > Lachnospirales > Lachnospiraceae > Acetatifactor > Acetatifactor sp. The sequence goes on from NZ_CEWDFQ010000070.1 coordinate 11,188, forward strand.
ATCAAAACCTCTTCTCCCGGGTTTATCATTGCCCGAAGACCAATGTCGATGGCTTCGGAGCCTCCTACCGTTACCAGCACCTCATGGCTCCAGTCATAGGAAATCCCCTGTTTTCTCTGCAGGTAATTACAGATCTCCATGCGCAGCTCCTTTAAGCCCGAATTGGAGGTGTAAAAGGTTTTTCCCTTCTCCAGGGAATAAATTCCCTCGTCCCGGATATGCCAGGGCGTGTCAAAATCCGGCTCTCCCACTCCCAGAGAGATGGCATCCTTCATTTCACTTACAATATCAAAAAATTTTCGGATACCCGACGGCTTAATCTCCACAATTTTGTCTGCTAACGGATTTCTCATGGGGTAATCATCTCTCTTT
>NZ_CEWDFQ010000071.1:0-11473 GCF_982438285.1 Acetatifactor sp.
GAGCAGAATAATGTTACATCCATCTTATTCCGATTTAATGAAGGTAGTAAACAGCGACGTGGAGCCCGGAGAGGCGCCCGTGGTAAACAGCCGTTATTCCATAGTGATGGCTACCTCAAAAAGGGCAAGACAGATTATTGCCGGAGAGGAGCCCCTGGTGGACGGCAAGGATAAGAAGCCCCTTTCCATAGCGGTGGAGGAGCTCAATCAGGGAAAAATCAAAATTTTAGGCGACGAAGAAACACAAGAGTAGCTTTTTAGGGCTGTCGGAGAAAGTATGAGCGGCGGCCCTTTCTGCTGTCTATGGAGAAAAGTTTTATGAAAATATTGTTTGTGTCATTGGGCTGCGACAAAAATCTGGTGGATTCGGAGAGGATGCTGGGGATGCTGTCAGAGAAGGGCTTTGCCTTCACGGACGATGAAAACCAGGCGGATATCGTAGTGGTGAATACCTGCTGTTTCATTGGCGACGCCAAAGAGGAGAGCATAAATACACTGCTTCAGATGAGCCAGCTGAAGGAGGAAGGGCGCATTCAGGTGCTGATTGCCGCCGGATGCCTGGCACAGCGCTACCGGGAGGAAATCCAGAAGGAGATTCCCCAGGTGGACGCCGTGATAGGCACCATGGCTATTGCCGATATCGCAGATGCGGTGGAGAAAGCCCTTGGGGGAAAAGCCCGAAATTACTATGAGGATATTAATGCAAGGCCGGTGGCGGAAGGAAAGCGTGTGGTGACTACCGGCGGGCATTTCGCTTATTTGAAAATTGCAGAGGGCTGTGACAAGCACTGTACTTACTGCATTATTCCCAAGGTGCGGGGAAGCTATCGCAGCATTCCCATGGAGAGCTTGCTTAAGGAGGCGGAGCAGCTTGCCGAAGAGGGCGTAAAGGAATTGATTTTAGTAGCCCAGGAAACCACACTGTACGGTGTAGATTTATATGGAAAAAAGACACTGCCCACACTGCTGGAGCGTCTGGCAGAAATCGACGGCATTTCCTGGATCAGACTGCTTTACTGCTATCCGGAGGAGATTACGGATGAGCTGGTGCAGGTCATCGCCACACAGCCCAAGGTCTGCCATTATCTGGACATTCCCATCCAGCACGCCTCGGATTCCATTCTGCGGCGGATGGGAAGAAAAACAAATAAAAAAGAGCTGGAAGGGCAGATCAAAAAGCTCCGGGAAAAGATTCCTGACATTTGTCTGAGAACCACGCTGATCAGCGGCTTCCCCGGGGAAACCCAGGAGGATTTTGAGGAGCTGTACCGGTTTGTGAACGAGATGGAATTTGACAGGCTGGGAGTCTTTGCCTATTCCCAGGAGGAGGATACGCCTGCGGCGGTGATGCCCGATCAGGTTGAGGAGTCCGTAAAAGAAGCAAGAAGAGATGAATTGATGGAGCTTCAGCAGGAGATCGCCTTTGAGAAGGCCGAAGCCATGGTGGGACGGATACTGACTGTGATGATCGAGGGAAAGGTGGCGGACGAGGACGTATATGTGGGCAGAACCTACAAGGATGCCCCGGGCGTGGATGGATATCTGTTTGTAAACACCTCCGCCAGCCTGATGACCGGAGATTTTGTCAAGGTACGGGTGACAGGGTCCAACGAATATGATTTGATTGGAGAAATATATCATGCGTAAAATGAATTTACCAAACAAGCTGACTATTTTCAGAATGATACTGATCGTTCCCTTTGTGGTTCTGTTGCTGGGAGGACATGCGGGATGGTTCGGTGAAAGCACTTTCATAACGGACTTGATCTCCCTGGCCGTCTTTATCATTGCAAGCCTGACGGATTTGATTGACGGAAAGATTGCCAGGAAATATAATCTTGTGACCAATTTCGGGAAATTTATGGACCCCCTGGCGGATAAGCTGCTTGTATGCGCGGCTTTGATTGCCTTGGTGGAGATGGGGAGAATCCCTGCCTGGGTGGTAATCGTTATTATCAGCAGAGAATTCATTATCAGCGGCTTTCGGCTCATTGCTTCCGATAACCATGTGGTGATTGCCGCCAGCTACTGGGGGAAATTCAAAACCACCTTCCAGATGCTCATGGTGTGTCTGATGATTGCCAATCTTCCGGCACTTTCGCTGCTTGCACAGATCGTTATGTGGATTGCCCTGGCGCTTACTGTGATTTCCTTGATCGATTACCTGATCAAGAATAAAGATGTGATGAAGGATACAAAATAGAGGGCAGAAAATAGAAGCAGGCGGAAGCCGTAAAAAGCGGAAAGGGAGATGTGACATGACGGTGGAATTGGTCTGTGTGGGCACAGAGCTGCTTTTGGGAAATATTGTAAACACCAATGGAGCCTATCTTGCGGAAAAATGTGCTGAGCTTGGGCTTTCCAGCTATTTTCAGACTGTGGTGGGCGACAATGAGGAGAGATTGGGAGAAACCCTGTCCCAGGCAGTGAAACGCTCCGATATTGTAATTGTATGCGGAGGGCTTGGGCCCACCGAGGATGATCTGACCAAAGAGACGGCGGCCCGGGTATTGGGAAAAGAGTTAAAGCTCTCTGAGCAGGTAAAGGAGACGATAGAGGCTTACTTTCAAAAGCGCGGAAGAAAAGCGGCGCAAAACAACTGGAAGCAGGCCATGGTTCCTGAGGGAGCCCTGGTTTTGGAAAACAAAAACGGTACTGCGCCCGGACTGATTCTGGAGGCCAAAGACTGCCGTGTGATTTTGCTGCCGGGCCCTCCGGGAGAGATGATTCCCATGTTTGAGGAGCAGGCAGTTCCCTACCTGCGCAGGCTAAGCCCTGAGGTGATCTGCTCCAAAACGGTGAAAATCTGTGGAATTCCTGAAAGCCAGGCGGAAATCATGGTGAAGGATTTGATCGATACCCAGACCAATCCCACCATCGCCACCTATGCCAAGACAGGGGAGGTGCATATCCGGGTAACGGCAAGGGCGGCTGGAAAAAAGGAGGCTCAGGCGCTGATAAAGCCAGTGGTGAAGGAGCTGAAAAAGCGGTTCGGCCATGCAGTTTACAGTACAAAGGCCGGGTGCACACTGGAGCAGGCAGTGGTGGAGCTGCTTAAGAAAAAGGGGCTTACGGTAACCTGTGCGGAGTCTTGCACCGGAGGCATGCTTTCCGCAAAACTGGTGAATGTTCCGGGCGTATCCGATGTTTACAGGGCCGGATTTGTCACCTACTCCAATGAAGCCAAGCATGAATTTTTAAAGGTAAAGAAAAGTACGTTAAAAGAGCATGGAGCCGTGAGCGCCGAGACTGCGGCCCAAATGGCTTTGGGCGCAGCCCGCTCGGGCAAGGCCGACGTGGCGGCGGCTCTCACGGGGATTGCAGGCCCGGAGGGAGGCACAAGCAAAAAGCCTGTGGGGCTTGTGTATATCGCCTGCAGCGTCAGGGGAAAGGTCATAGTAAAACGGTATGTGTTTACCGGAAACAGGCAGAAGGTCAGAGAAGCCGCCGTGGCCAGCGCGTTGACGCTGATACGGGACTGTATCCGCCGCTATGGCTGAGCCGATACGGTGATTTTTAAAATGCCGGGGCAGAAGGGCGCTCCCCCAGCCCCAGGCAGTCAGATTGGCTGCGGCTTCGAAGCCGAGTTGCACTAAGAGGTGGCAAATTTGCTGATTTCGTTTCAAAAAATCCGAACTCGCTGCGCTCAAACATGCGGATTTTTTCTCACATCGCAAATTTGCCACCTCTAAGAACAACTAAGGCTTCTGCAGATGACAGCCAATTCTGACTGCCTGGGGCTGGGTAGAGACATTCTGCCCCGTATTTTTAAGAATGTATCACAAACACTTGTCCTTAAGACAGTTTTGTGATACATTTTTAGTATCTGATATTTCTTAACGTTCGGGCATTTCGCCAAGAATTTCAGTGAAGCAGAAGAAAAATTTAAGGGGGGATGCCTTTGAGGGAGTTTTATGGTACATATTGTACTGTAATATAAAAGAAGAAAAAAGAGTTGACAAATACGAACAAATGTTTTATCCTAATAAAAACAGAACGTTTGTTCCTGGATGAAAAGGAGACCTTCATGGAAAAAGATGAAAAACTCAAAGCCCTTGACGCGGCGTTGAGCCAAATTGAGAAGCAGTACGGAAAGGGTGCGGTTATGAAGCTGGGAGACCCTTCCGCACAGATGAATGTAGAAACGATTCCTACCGGTTCTTTGAGCCTTGATATTGCCCTTGGACTGGGCGGGATTCCCAGGGGGAGAATCATCGAGATATATGGACCTGAGTCCAGCGGAAAAACCACGGTAACGCTGCACATGATAGCGGAGGTGCAAAAAAGAGGCGGCATTGCAGGATTTATAGATGCGGAGCACGCGCTGGACCCCGTCTATGCCAAAAATATCGGGGTGGATATTGACAATCTGTATATTTCCCAGCCGGACAACGGAGAACAGGCGCTTGAGATTACGGAGACTATGGTGCGTTCCGGGGCCATTGATATTGTGGTGGTGGACTCTGTGGCTGCGCTGGTGCCGAAAGCCGAGATTGACGGGGATATGGGGGATTCCCATGTGGGGCTGCAGGCCCGGCTGATGTCACAGGCCCTGCGCAAGCTCACAGCGGTGATCAGCAAGTCCAACTGCTGCGTTGTGTTTATCAATCAGCTGCGTGAAAAGGTGGGCGTTATGTTTGGAAACCCGGAGACCACTACCGGCGGACGTGCCCTGAAATTTTATTCCTCTGTGCGTCTTGACGTAAGAAGAATCGAAGCGTTAAAGCAGGGCGGAGAAGTGATCGGCAACAGAACCCGTGTAAAGGTTGTAAAAAATAAAATTGCGCCTCCCTTCAAGGAAGCAGAGTTTGACATTATGTTTGGAGAGGGTATTTCCATGACGGGAGATATTTTGGATTTGGCCGCAAGCATTGATGTAGTGAACAAATCGGGAGCATGGTATGCCTATAATGGCAGCAAGATAGGCCAGGGCCGTGAAAATGCAAAGCAGTACCTGAAGGACAATCCCGAAGTGTGTCAGGAGATTGCACAGAAGGTACGGGCTCATTTTGGACTGGACGGCGCAGGAGACCACAGCGAAGAGGCGGCTGCACAGGAGAAAAAGGAAGCTAAGCCCGCAAGGAGTAAGGCGGCGGAATAAGGGCGGCAGAGATGACAGTGACACAGATTGTGGAGATATCAAAGAACCGCAGTAAGGTTTATATTGATCAGGAGCTCTCCTTTGTTTTATACAAAGGAGAGCTCCGCCTTTACGGGGTGCGCCAGGGGGAAGCGCTGGCCGGAGAGGATTATCAGAGAATCATGGAGGAGGTGCTGCCCAGGCGGGCAAAGCTTCGTGCCATGAATCTGCTGAAAAACCGGGAGTATACCACCGCCAGACTGCGTGAAAAGCTGAGGGAGGGATTTTATCCTGAGCAGGTGATTGACCAGGCTATGGAATATGTGGCATCCTTCCGGTATACGGATGACGTGCGGTACGCAGTGGACTTTATCACCTGTCATGAAAAGGACAGAAGCCGCAGAAGAATCGAGCAGGACCTGGCAGGCAGGGGCATTGACAGAGCCACAATGGAAAAGGCATGGAAGGAGTGGGAAAGCAAGGGGGGAGAGCAGGATGAGCAGGCTATGATCCGGCGTCTGCTGGAAAAGAAGCGGTACGACCCTGAAACGGCTGACTATAGGGAAAAACAGCGGATTTATGCCTTTTTGGGGCGGAAGGGCTTTTCTGGAGAACAGATAAGCAAGGTTATGCGCTCCTTCCCAGAGCTGGATATGGAATAAATAATTTACAAATACTTGACATAACAACTGTTTCAGTTTAAAATTTAACTGTTGTAAATTGCTTGTTAGAATGTTTTCAGCGCTCCTTTGGGAGCATGTACATACATTCTATGATAAGCTGCGGAGGAACCTTCCGCAGCCACAGTGTACAATGAAAATTAAATAAGGAGGTGCTCCTGTAGATGCTTAGTTATGTGATCACAGCATTGGTCAGCATCCTTGTAACAGCTGCTATTACCGCTGTTGTAACAGCGGCTTATCAGAAAAAAGTCACGGCTGCAACCATTGGCAATGCAGAGGACAAGGCAAGGGAAATTATTGATGAAGCGCTTAAGACTGCAGAGACAAAGAAACGCGAATCGCTGCTTGAGGTGAAGGAAGAGTCCATTCGCACCAAAAATGAGCTTGACAAGGAAATCAAGGAACGAAGAGCAGAGGCTCAGCGCTATGAGCGCAGAGTACAGCAGAAGGAAGAGAACATCGATAAAAAGGCTGATGCCATTGAAAAGCGTGAAGCAAGTTTGGCGGCAAAAGAAGAATCCTTAAATAAGCTGAAGGATGAAGTTTCCAAACTGAATGAGCAAAGAGTACAGGAACTGGAACGAATTTCAGGTTTAACCTCTGAACAGGCAAAAGACTACTTATTGAAAATTGTTGAAGATGAAGTAAAACATGAAACGGCTGTGATGATCAAGGAAATGGAGAGTCGCGCCAAGGAAGAAGCAGACAAAAAAGCAAAGGAGTATGTTGTGTCAGCAATTCAGAGATGCGCAGCAGATCATGTCTCTGAGACCACAATCTCCGTTGTACAGCTTCCAAACGATGAAATGAAGGGAAGGATTATTGGCCGTGAAGGACGCAATATCCGTACCCTGGAGACCATGACAGGTGTGGATTTGATTATCGACGACACACCCGAGGCGGTTATACTGTCGGGCTTTGACCCGATTCGTCGCGAGGTTGCAAGAATTGCCCTCGAAAAACTGATTGTCGATGGACGTATCCATCCCGCCAGAATCGAAGAGATGGTGGAAAAGGCACAAAAGGAAGTAGAGGTAATGATAAAGGAAGAGGGTGAAGCAGCGACCTTGGAGGTCGGTGTACATGGTATTCACCCTGAGCTCGTAAAATTGCTGGGTAAGATGAAATTCAGAACCAGCTATGGACAGAATGCGCTGAAGCATTCTATCGAGGTAGCACAGCTGTCGGGTCTGCTGGCAGCCGAGATGGGACTGGATGTAAGGCTTGCGAAGAGAGCAGGTCTGCTCCACGATATCGGCAAGTCTGTGGATCATGAGATGGAAGGCTCTCATATCCAGCTGGGCGTTGAGCTTTGCCGGAAATACAAGGAGAATGCTACCGTTATCAATGCGGTGGAATCTCACCATGGCGATGTAGAGCCCACTTCCCTGATTGCATGTATTGTACAAGCTGCTGATACAATATCCGCTGCAAGACCGGGAGCTAGAAGGGAAACATTGGAAACCTACACTAGCAGATTAAAACAATTAGAAGATATAACAAACAATTTCAAAGGCGTAGATAAATCTTTTGCTATTCAGGCAGGTCGCGAAATTCGTGTAATGGTGGTGCCGGAGCAGGTTTCAGATGCCGATATGGTTCTTTTGGCACGTGATATTTCCAAGCAGATTGAGGCTGAATTGGAGTATCCCGGACAGATTAAGGTAAATGTAATCCGCGAAAGCCGTGTTATTGATTATGCAAAATAGTCAATGGGCAGCGCTGCCGTGACGGTTTTTGACTTGAAAAATTTCATAGGAATCAAAACCGCTGTATTTTATAGGTACAGCGGTTTTTTATTACAATGTAGAAATGAGGGTCAATATGCGAGAATTTAACATTATGGATTATGGGGCTGTAGCAGACGGCGTTACCAATAACGCAAAGGCCATTCAAAGGGCGGTAGATTTGTGCTGGGAGAGCGGAGGAGGAAGAGTGACGGTTCCGGCGGGAAGGTATATGAGCGGTTCCATCCAGCTCAAAAGCAATGTGGATCTGCACCTGGAGATGGGAGCGGTGCTGATTTCCAGCCTGAACAAGGAGGACATTGACGACTTTATGACCCAGGTGGACGATGACAATGAGACCACCGGCTGGGAGGGAGGCTGCTTTTTGGGCGCTATCCATGGAGAAAATATTTCTTTGTCCGGCGACGGCATGATTTACGGACAGGGAGAGAAGGTTTTCTATGATGACGGCGCAGACGGCGGGTATGCGGAAAGTCCTATGTGTGTGGCTGATTTTCGTCCCAGGCTGATTTTGTTTGAGGATGTGGAAAATCTCAGTGTGAGGGATGTAACCCTGAAGGATGCTGCCTTTTGGACACTGCATATGGCGGGGGGCCGTCATGTGCGTATTCATAATATCCGGATTCTCAATGCAGTGCGAGGGGCCAATAATGATGGAATCGACCCGGACAGCTGTCAGGACGTTGTAATCAGCAACTGCATGATTGAATCCGGGGACGACGCCATTGTGGTGAAATCTACAAAGCCCATGGCAGCAAGGTACGGAGCCTGTGAAAATGTGGTGATTACAGGATGTGTGCTGCATTCCCATGATTCTGCGCTGAAGGTGGGAACAGAGACGCACGGGGTAATCCGTAATATTTCCTTTGGAGACTGCATCATCAAGGACTGCTCCAGAGCAGTGGGTATCTGGGTGCGGGACGGAGGCACTGTGGAGGATATCCATGTGCATCATCTGACAGGGGCGGTGAGAAGATATGCGGATGCGCCCCAGAGAAGATGGTGGGGAAAAGGGGAGCCCTTTTTTATCAGCGCCACCTACAGGAACGAAAAGAAAGATTTTCCCGGCATTATCCGGCGCGTTTCCTTTGACCATATCTACTTAAAATCCGAATCCTGCATTTTTATCGCCGGGGAGGAGGAGTGCCCTGTGGAGGATATCAGCATGGATCATGTGCGGATCGAAATGATCAGGCAGGGTACACAGAAGGAAATCCCCTTTGATGAGCAGCCCTCTCTTTATGGAGTGTATGCCCACGGCATTCCTTATTTTTACGGAAGGCATATAAACGGCATGAGGGCTTTTGACTGCGTGATCAGACGTTCGGGAGAAGGATTTTCCATGTGGACGGAGGAAGTGGAGCTGATAAATTGTAAAAAAATTGAATTTTCCTCTTGTGAAATACCGTCGCTTATAGTATGATAGTCGGAGTGTATGATTGTATACGATTATCCAATAAGGCATGAGAGGAAGAGAAAACATGAAAGCGTATCAGGAGCTTAGTAAGGAAGAACTGTTATCACTGCAGGCACAGCTTGCCGCGGCTTATGAGGATGCCAAGGGAAAGGGATTAAAGCTGGATATGTCCAGAGGCAAGCCCTCCATAGCCCAGTTGAATATGGCTATGGACTTTATGGATGTGATAAATTCTGAAAGCGATATGAGGACAGAGGACGGCGTGGATGTGCGCAATTACGGCGTTCTTGACGGCATACCGGAGTCAAAGCGTTTGATGGCCGATATTATGGGAGTGGATGCCGACAATGTGATTGTCTGCGGCAACGCCAGCCTGACGATCATGTTTGACACTGTTGCCCGCTCTATGACTCACGGCGTGCTGGGAAGCACTCCCTGGTGCAAGCTGGATCAGGTAAAATTTCTCTGCCCTGTTCCGGGATATGACAGACATTTTTCCATTATGGAATACTTCGGCATTGAAATGATCAACGTTCCCATGACCCCAAATGGACCGGATATGGATATGGTGGAGCGCCTTGTGGCACAGGATGAGAGCATAAAAGGAATCTGGTGCGTACCCAAATATTCCAATCCCCAGGGATATTCCTATTCAGATGAAACGGTAAAGCGCTTTGCAGCCTTAAAGCCTGCAGCGGCGGATTTCCGTATTTACTGGGATAATGCTTATGCGGTTCACCATCTGTATGACGACAGGCAGGATGAGATATTGGATATTCTTACAGAATGTGAGAAGGCAGGCAATGCCGATATGGTATATGTATTTGGCTCCACCTCAAAGGTGACCTTTGCGGGAGCAGGAATTGCGGCAGTGGCGTCCTCCAAAGCCAATCTGGACGCCATCAGAAAGAGCATGACCATTCAGACCATCGGCTATGACAAGATCAACCAGCTGCGCCATGTGCGTTATTTTAAAAATTATGAGGGCGTGAAGGCTCATATGAGAAAGCACGCGGAGATTATGCGTCCCAAATTTGAAACTGTGCTGCGCATTTTGGACAATGAGCTGGGAGGACTGGGCATTGGCCAGTGGACCAGGCCAAACGGCGGCTATTTTATTTCCTTTGACGCCATGGAGGGATGTGCTAAGGCCATTGTGAGCAAATGCAAGGAGGCTGGCATGGTGCTTACCGGCGCAGGCGCCACCTATCCCTATGGGAAAGACCCCAAGGACAGCAACATCCGCATAGCGCCCACCTTCCCGACCACGGAGGAAATGGAAATGGCTACAGAGCTGTTTGTGCTGTGCGTGAAGCTGGTAAGTGTAGAGAAGCTGCTTGAGGAGAAGTAGGATGGAAAATTTTAAGCGTATCAAGAGAGAGCTGGTGGCAAAGGGTGCCATTATCGACTATTATCAGGATACCATGCAGATTCCAAACGGAAATATTGCAAAATGGGATTTGATTGACCACAAGGGAGCTGCGGCAGTGGTGGCTGTCAAAGAGGATGGCAGGCTGCTTATGGTTCGCCAGTACCGCAATGCGCTGGAGCGGGAAACCCTGGAGATTCCAGCCGGGGGCTTAAACGGCAGACAGGAGCCCACCGATGTGGCGGCAAAGCGGGAATTGGAGGAGGAAACGGGATATACCTGTGAAAATCTGGAGCTTTTAACCTCCATCTTTACAACAGTTGCCTTCTGCAATGAGAAAATTGATATTTATGTGGCCAGGGATTTAAAGCCGGGGAAACAGCATCTGGATGAAGATGAATTTATCAATGTGGAGGCATACACGGTAGGAGAGCTGAAGCAGATGATATTTGACTGTAAAATTCAGGATGCCAAAACCATTTGCGGCATTATGACCTATGCCGCAAAATATTCCGCAGACTAAAAAGGGAATCATGTTTGCTTTCCACACAGCATAGAATAAACTGTCATGTAAGGCGTGAAGGTTTATTAGACAAGGCGGTGCGGAATATGCTGCATATCTCGGAAAGAAATACAGGGTTGGGGAAACTTCCCCTTCTCCCTGTTTTTCTTACAGGAATTCTGGCGGGAATTTTTATTATGAATATAGGAAAGAGCATTTTGCTTGAAAATACGGGATTATTGGACGAATACGCATTGTACCATATGAAATATATGACCGTAAACAGCAATGCTCTTTTTTATTATGTGTTAAAACAGAGGATGGGTACATTGCTGATTCTGGCTGTGTTAGCCACTACTTATCTGGGGCTTGCGGTCTGCCTGGGGATGACGCTCTGGTACGGCATGGCGGCGGGGGCATTCCTGTCGGCCCTTGTGATACGCTATGGCATGAAAGGAATTTTGTTTGCCCTGACAGGTGTGATGCCCCAGTATCTCTTGTATGTGCCTGCCATGCTGGCGCTGCTCCTTTGGTGTGAAAGCCTCTGCAGAAGCATTTATTTCAGAAATACAGTTTACATAGAAGGGAATATGACGGTGCCGAAACGCATGGTGCATTTAGCGTTTATTGTTTTGGCAGTACTGGCGGGCTGCGTTTTTGAAAACTTTTTAAAT
>NZ_CEWDFQ010000072.1:0-11433 GCF_982438285.1 Acetatifactor sp.
CAAGAGATTCCTTGCAGGCCGGGCACAAGATAGGCCCCGCCACATAGTTGAATATCCTTCCGCATCCTCTGCAATTCCTAATGTCCATAAAACGCCCCATTTCTGCGCTGCTTCTCTGTGCTGCTTATTGCACCCTGCACCGCTTTCTTAAATCCCAGTGCTGCCGGCAAGTGTAAGAAAGTAAACCTTCTCCACCCCATTTTCTTTCAATACTCTGGCCGCCTCCTCTACGGTACTGCCGGTAGTGTAAATGTCATCTATAATTATAATCGTACTTAATTTTACATCATTTTGGCATATATGGAAAGCCTTTTTCAAATTATTTTGCCTTTCTTTCGGATTTTGGCTCTTTAAGGGAGCTGTGTTTTTCACTCTCTTTAAAAGATTTTCATACACAGGCAGCCCGGCACAGCGTCCCAGGGCTCTGGCTAAAAGCGCCGCCTGATTATATCCCCGCTTGCGGAGCCTTTTTTTGTGGAGGGGAATGGGCACAAGGGCATCCGGCGCCGCCCCCCGTATAAATCCGCCCAGCCATTTCCACATTTCCTCTCCGTAAAAGTCCGCATACTCCTGCCGTTTTCCGTATTTGAAGCGGTATAGAGAGGCTGCGGCGCTCTCATACTCAAAAAGCGCCCTGCCACGTATGCAGCTGCGTTTTTTCCCTTTGCAGCTGCTGCAGTACTCTCCTTCTTCCAGAAGCTTTTTCCCGCAGCACATGCACCAGGGCGGTGTGATAAGCTTCAGCTTCGGCACACACTCCGCACATATTTTTTCTCCGTAAGGCTGTACAATGCGGTCGCACACAGGGCACCTTAGGGGAAACAGAAGCTGTCTTGCCTGTTTCCCTGCCATACTGCAAAGCAAATACCATTTTGTTTCTTTTCTATTTTTCACAGTCCCTCTTTCTGGCCTTCTCCGAAGCTTTCCTACGCCTCCAGGTTCCCCTTCCATTCCCGGATGCGCTGGGACAATGCTGTGTAACGCTTGTTTTCACTTTCGTTGGCAATCATCTCTCTGACTGTATCACTGCTGCCCAATATAGTGACACAGCTTTTGGCACGGGTGATGCCTGTGTAGAGGAGATTGCGGTTAAATAAAAGCCTCGGCCCCCCCAGAAGAGGCATAATTACCGCAGGATACTCGCTCCCCTGTGCCTTATGTATGGTTATGGCGTAGGACAGCTCCAGCTCCTCCAGAAGCGAAAACGGATAGGTCACTCTCCTGTGCTCGTCAAATTCCACCACCAGGCTTGCCGCCCCTTCGTTGATCTCCAAAATTCTGCCCATATCTCCGTTGAATATCCCCGTGCCCCTGTCAATGGGAATGCCATAGCGGCTGACAATCTCCCACTCCAGCTGATAATTATTCCTGATCTGCATGACCTTATCACCTTCTCTGTACAGCGTGCTGCCGCTAAGGTGCTCTTTTTTTCGGGAATCCGGCGGATTTAAATATCTCTGCAGAATGCCGTTTAAGGTCTCGCAGCCCAGGCTCCCCTTTCTCATGGGAGTCAACACCTGTATGTCAAAGGGTTCCGCTTCCACATATCCCGGCAGCTTATCCTGAATCAGTTGTATCATATGCTTATATATGACATTGACATCCCTTCTTTCCAACAGAAAAAAATCCCGGGATTTATTGTCCAGGGCAATCTGCTCTCCTGCGTTGATCCGGTGGGCATTTACCACAATATCGCTTCTTTCCGCCTGCCGGAATATTTTCTGCAGCACCACCATGGGAAAGGCCCTGCTGCTCATCACATCCCTGAGCACCTGTCCCGGCCCCACGCTGGGAAGCTGATTCACATCTCCCACCAGAATTAGTCTAGTGCCTGGCATCACCGCTCTGAGCAAGGACTGAAAAAGATGAATATCCACCATAGACATCTCATCTATAATCACTACATCCGCCTCCAGCGGGTTCTGCTCATTTTTTTCAAATTTTGCTCTTCCTCCGTCCTGGTCCGACAGCGCGCTGTTTAGCTCCAGCAGCCGGTGTATGGTTCTGGCCTCAAAGCCTGTGGCCTCGGTCATACGCTTTGCCGCTCTGCCTGTGGGCGCCGCCAGAAAAATATCCAGCCCCTCTGCCTCGAAATAGCGGATCATCATATTGATGGTAGTGGTTTTTCCTGTGCCGGGCCCTCCTGAAAGGATAAAAAGTCCATTTTGTATACATTCCATCACTGCCTTCAGCTGAAGCTCGTCAAGCTCCATCTGCAGCTCCCCGGCCTGCTTTTTAAGCCGCCTTAGAACGGCTTCCTCCCCGGAGAACGTCTGTCCCTCCATCATAGGAATATTCAGCTCATGAAGCATCCTGGCGCAGTTCAATTCCGCATAATAATAGGAGGCGGCAAATACATTCTCCCCCTTGATCACCAGCTTTTTGTCCATCATCAGGTTTTCCGCCTGTGGACGGATATTCTCTTTGCTTACTCCAAGTAATATATGCGCTCTCTCAAGCAGAATATTCATGGGAAGATAGCAGTGTCCCTCTCCTGCGGCCTGCAACAGCGAATACAAAAGTCCGCTGCGGATTCTATAATCGGAATCCGTGTGAATCCCGATTTTGGCAGCAATCTCATCTGCAATTTTAAAGCCGACGCCGTTTATATCCTCAGCCAGTCTGTACGGGTTTTCCTTTAAAATGCGGTAAAGGTCACTCCCATAAGCATCGTAAATTTTCACCGCCAGGGTATTGGATATGCCGTACTGCTGCAGATAGACAAGGGCTTCCCGAAGCTCCCTTTTCTCCTCCATCTGCACGGCTATTTCCATGGCCTTCCGCTCACTGATACCCTTGATCTCTGCAAGCCGCTCCGGCTCCTCCTCTATAATCCGAAAGGTATCGCTGCCGAATTTCTTTACGATCCGTGCCGCCAAGGCGGCGCCCACTCCCTTCACAGCTCCTGAGCCCAGATAACGTTCCATGCTCACACTGTCCTTGGGCGCCGTCACCTGGTATGTGCTGATCTTAAACTGGCTTCCATACACAGGGTGCTCCACAAGCTCTCCCTGAGCTGTTATGTTTTCCCCCTGGGCCAGCCCTCTGCACATGCCTACACAGGTGATTTCTTCCCCCTCCACCGCCAGATTCATCACCGTATATCCATTTTCTTTGTTTTGGAAAATAATGTGCTCCACATATCCGTTTACTGTTTCCATATCCCGTCTTTCACCCTGCCGTTTCGCGGCGTTCACCGAACAGACGCGTAGACGCGCCCCCGGCTCACTGCCCGCGGGAATAAAGAAAGCTGCCGATAACAGCAGCTTGAAAAATAGTCTATAAATCATAGTTGCGCTTCATCTGTTCATAAAGCATCTGCGCAAGGCCAAGGCTGTTCTGCTCCACAGACTCCGACGCGATATTTTGTATCATCTGATCCTTGTAGAAATCCACCATGGAGGAGGTGGAACCAGATGTACTTTCGCTTTCCGGGATGGTATCCATCATTTCCTTAAACATCTGCTCCAGAAAATACGCCTCAAATTGTTTGCAGGCATCCATCAGCTCTTCATCGTCCGCCTGGGAATAATCCGTTTTCAGCTGATTCTCCAGCTTGGATGCAGTCTGGCTGGAGGCATTGGCATAAATGTCACTGTACATAGAAGTAATACTGCTGATATCCATTTCTTCCTGCCTCCTTATCTTCTCAGATTGTTAGCCTGCTGCAGCATTTCGTCCGAGGCTGTGATTGCCTTGGAATTCAGCTCATAGGCCCGCTGGGCCACAATCATGTTCACCATCTCATCTACCACCTGCACGTTGGAGCTCTCCAGGTAGCCTTGTACAACGGTGCTTCTCTCCACAATATTGCTGGCAGCCTCATTGATGGCCTGGCCGCTGGCCGCAGTGACCGCATAAAGACTTTCTCCCATTTTTTCCAGGCCGTTGGGATTGTTGAACTGGAACATGCCGATGGTAATGCCGATAGGCTGCAGATTCTCATTGGCGTCCGGGTAGTACAGGCTTCCGTCCTTGCCCACCGTGATATCGCTCACAATGTAATTGTTCCCCAGAATGATGGGATTCCCCGCTGTGCTGAGCACAGGAAGTCCGTCTGTGGTTGCCAGCATATTTCCGTTGGCCGCCAGGGTAAACTGCAGATTTCCGTTTCTGGTGTAGTAGGTATTGCCATCCTCGCCGCGCACAGCAAAGAAGCCTTTTCCGTCAATGGCAAAGGCCGTGGAGCTTTCCGAAGCCACGAGATTTCCCTGCGTAAAAATGGAAGAAATGGACGCATTGCGCACTCCCAGTCCCACCTGCGCTCCCACGGGCTTGTTTTCGCCGTTTGCGCTTGTAGTCTCAGTCTGAATATTCTGATAGAGCAGGCTTTTGAATTCATTCACCTGGGTCTTATAGCCCTGGGTATTCACATTTGCCAGGTTGTTCGCAATTGTGTCAACGTTTGTCTGCTGTGCAATCATACCGGTTGCCGCTGTCCATAAACTACGTACCATATTGTTTCTCCTTTTTGGTGTCCTTTATCCTTGGGTTTATTGTACTCTTCCCAGCTGATTTACGGCAATCTCAAGAGAGCTGTCATAGGTCTGCACAATTTTCTGATTACTCTCATAAGCCCGGGTAATGCTGATCAGATTTACCATTTCCGACACGATCTGGACATTTGCCATTTCAAGATAGCCGGAATTTACCTCTGCATCGGAATTGATGATCTCGGCGCCTTCCACCGGCTGGAAATAGGTTTCCCCATATTTTTCCAGATAGTCATAGTCGGCAAAGTCCACCACCTGAATCTGTGCCACACGGGTGCCGTTCTGGCTGATATTGCCGTCGCTGTCAATTTCAGAATCAAGAAGAGTGTTCAGCTGGATTCTGCGGTTCTGGGTATCCAGAACATAGTCTCCGTCCTGGGTCACCAGATAACCCTCCCTGGTCAGCGTAAACTGTCCCGCTCTGGTATATTTTGTGGAGGTCTCCCCCGCCTTGTTGGTATATTCAATGACGAAAAAGCCGTCTCCTGACAATGCAAGGTCATAAGTGTTTCCGGTGACCCGGAAAGATCCCTGGCTGTAGTCCGTGTAGTTTTCACCAATCTTTACACCGGGATTGTTGATACCGGTTCTCTGCACATTCTGTACGCCAACAGAGGCGTCCTTGATCTTTACCGTGAGAATATCGTCAAAGGACTGGCTGGTGGAGCCTTCCTTCTTAAATCCCACCGTGGAAGCATTGGCAAGGTTGTTTGTGAGAATATCCATCCTGTTTTGTTCGTTTATCAGGCCCGTATAGGCCGTGTACAATCCCTTCAGCATAAAACGTCTCCTCTTCTCAGTTCTCCCGGTAGCCTGCCAAAAATTCGACATATCTTCCGGTGCCGATGGCAACTGCCGTCATAGGGTCCTCAGCAGTCATGGTGTTGATGCCTGTTTTGGCCGAAATCAAATCCTCCAGCCCCCGAAGCAGGCTTCCGCCTCCTGTAAGCACAATGCCTCTGTCCGCAATATCCGCCGCCAGCTCCGGAGGCGTCTTTTCCAAAACACTGTGTATGGTCTCCACAATCTGTGCAGTGGTTTCCCTGAGGGCTTCCTCCGTCTCCTCAGAGGACACCTTGACGGTCTTTGGCAGACCGGTTACCAGGTTCCGCCCCCTCACGTCCATATAATCCACTTCCGGCCGCTTGTAAGCCGACCCAATTTTAATCTTCAGATCCTCTGCCGTTCTTTCTCCGATCAGAAGATTATGTTTTTTCCGCATATAGCGGACAATGGCTTCGTCAAAGTCATCTCCCGCAATTTTAATAGAAGCGCTGACCACCGTGCCGCCCAGAGAAATCACAGCAATGTCGGAGGTTCCTCCCCCGATATCCACGATCATGTTTCCACAGGGCTTGGAAATGTCTATACCTGCACCGATGGCTGCGGCAATGGGCTCCTCAATGATGGACACCTCTCTCGCCCCCGCCTGATAGGTCGCATCCTCAACAGCCTTCTTTTCCACCTCCGTCACGCCGCTGGGCACACACACCGCAATGCGGGGCTTGCGGAAGGTTCTCTTTCCCAGCGCCTTCTGGATAAAATATTTCATCATCTTTTCAGTGACGGTATAATCAGAAATTACGCCCTGGCGCAGCGGTCTTACCGCCACAATGTTGCCGGGCGTTCTTCCCAGCATAAGACGGGCGTCCTCTCCGATGGCCTTTATTTTATTGGTATCTCTATCAAACGCAACAACAGAAGGCTCTTTTAAAACCACGCCCTTTCCTCTGATGTAAACTAAAATGCTGGCTGTTCCCAGGTCAATTCCGATGTCTGTGCACTGCATAAATCTTATACCCCTTTCTAATGGTATCTATATAGCATAATGTTTCTAAACTTTCAATTTTTAGTCATACACGACATATTATAACTGAAATGATTCCATTTTCATAGGGGTTTCATAAAATTTTAAAATTTTATCGGCAGAAAACCCTGTATTCTTTAACGTTTTTCCAGCATTTTTTTCACATACAGACCTGTGTAGGAGTTTTTATTTGCAGCCACCTCCTCGGGAGTGCCTTTGGCGATCACTGTGCCGCCCTTGTCGCCTCCCTCAGGGCCGATGTCAATGATATAGTCCGCCGTCTTTATCACGTCAAGATTGTGCTCGATCACCACAACTGTATTCCCGCCGTCCGCCAGCCTGTGCAAAATCTCCACAAGCTTGTGCACATCCGCAAAATGCAGGCCCGTAGTAGGCTCATCCAGAATATAAATGGTTTTTCCGGTGCTGCGGCGGCTCAGCTCTGTGGCAAGCTTGATTCTCTGGGCCTCTCCGCCGGAAAGGGTGGTGGAGGGCTGTCCCAGCTTCACATAGGAAAGACCTACATCGTACAAAGTCTCGATCTTTCGGCGGATGGACGGAACATTCTCAAAAAAGGCCAAAGCCTCCTCCACCGTCATGTCCAGCACATCAAATATACTCTTTCCCTTGTATTTTACATCCAGCGTTTCCCGATTGTAGCGCTTCCCGCCGCAGACCTCACAGGGCACATATACATCCGGCAGAAAGTGCATCTCGATTTTGAGGATGCCGTCTCCGCCGCAGGCCTCGCAGCGGCCTCCCTTTACGTTAAAGCTGAACCGCCCCTTACCATATCCCTTAGCCTTGGCGTCCGCCGTGGATGCGAACAGGTCTCTGATCTGGTCGAACACTCCCGTATAGGTGGCTGGATTGGAGCGGGGAGTGCGTCCGATAGGGGACTGGTCAATGTCAATCACCTTATCCAGCTGTTCCAGGCCCAGAATATCCTTATGCTTCCCCGGAATACATCTTGCCCGGTTCAAGTCCCGGGCCAGATGCTTGTAAAGAATCTCATTGACCAGAGAGCTCTTGCCAGAGCCCGACACGCCGGTAACACAGGTCATCACACCCAGCGGAATCTCCACATCAATATTTTTCAGGTTGTTTTCCCGGGCCCCCAGCACCTTGAGCCACCCTGTAGGCTTCCTTCTCTCCTGAGGGACGGGAATCTTTAACTCGCCGCTTAAATATTTTCCTGTGACAGAGCCCGGCGTATTCATAATCTCTTCTGCCGTTCCGCAGGCTACGATCTCTCCTCCGTGGGAGCCGGCTCCCGGTCCCACATCCACAATATAGTCCGCCGCCAGCATGGTATCCTCATCGTGTTCCACCACAATCAGAGTATTGCCCAAGTCCCTGAGATTTTTCAAGGTATTTAAAAGCTTATCATTGTCCCGCTGGTGCAGGCCGATGCTGGGCTCGTCCAGAATGTAGCAGACACCCACCAGGCCTGATCCGATCTGTGTGGCAAGACGAATGCGCTGGGCCTCTCCGCCGGAAAGGGTGGCGGTGGCTCTTGCCAGAGAAAGATATTCCAGACCCACATCCAGTAAAAATCCTACCCTTGCACGGATTTCCTTTAACACCTGTTTGCCGATGAGCTGCTGCTGGCTGCTCAGCTGCATATTCTGGACAAATTCATAGAGCTTCCGCACAGACAAAGAGGTCACTTCGTATATGTTCTTCCCACTGACCGTCACCGCCAGAGATTCCTTTTTCAAACGCATTCCCTTGCATTCCCTGCAGGGAGTGATCCGCATAAAGCTTTCATATTCCTGCTTCACAATCTCCGAGGCTGTCTCCCGGTATTTCCGCTCCACGTTTCGAATCAATCCTTCAAAGGCCACCGGGTAAATTCCCTTTCCACGCTGGCCCTGATAGTGAACCTCCACCTCTTTGCCGTTAGTGCCCTGCAGAATAATATTTTTTATCTTCTCGGGATAATCCTCAAAAGGAGTGTCCAGATCAAACCCATATTCCTTACACAAGGCCTGCAGGATAGCGTTGGTAAAGCTGCTCTTATCCGTGCAGGACTGCCAGCCCATAACGGCAATGGCTCCCTGATTAATGCTCAGGGATTTATCGGGAATCATCAGATCCACATCAAATTCCATTTTATAGCCCAGCCCAAAGCATTCGGGGCAGGCGCCGAAGGGATTGTTGAAGGAAAAGCTTCTGGGCTCAATCTCGCTGATGCTGATGCCGCAGTCCGGGCAGGAAAAGCTTTGGCTGAAGGTAAGGGGCTCTCCGCCGATAATGTCCACCAGCAAAAGTCCGTCAGCCAGCTCCAGCACACTCTCGATGGAGTCCGTAAGCCGGCGCTCTATGCCCGCCTTTACCACAAGCCGGTCCACTACAATGTCAATATTATGCTTGATATTCTTGTCCAGCCGGATATCCTCCGTGAGCTCATACAGGCTGCCGTCAATGCGCACCCGCACATAGCCGCTTCTCTTGGCCCGATCCAGCACCTTCACATGCTCTCCCTTGCGTCCCCGCACCACGGGGGCAAGCAGCTGTATTCTGGTGCCCTCTCCCAGCTCCATGATCTGATCCACCATCTGGTCCACGCTCTGCTTTGAAATTTCTCTGCCGCATTTTGGGCAATGGGGAATCCCGATTCTGGCGTAAAGCAGTCTGAAATAATCGTAAATTTCCGTCACAGTTCCCACAGTGGAGCGGGGATTGCGGTTTGTGGATTTCTGGTCAATGGAAATGGCAGGAGAAAGTCCGTCGATACGCTCCACATTAGGCTTCTCCATCTGTCCCAAAAACTGTCTGGCGTAGGAGGACAAGGATTCCATATAACGCCGCTGGCCTTCCGCATAAATGGTGTCAAAGGCCAGTGAGGATTTCCCGGACCCTGACATTCCCGTCAAAACCACCAGCTCATTTCTGGGGATATCCACATTTACATTTTTTAAATTATGTTCCCTTGCCCCGCGTATTTTAATGTATTCCCGGGGACGCATCTTCTTTGCTTCTTCCATAGCTTTCCTCTTTTCTTTGCCCTTTTTCCTCTTTCTGTCTGTTTTCCAGATTATTCCTCATCCATTTCCTGCAGCCGCTTTTTCAGCTCAATCATTTTATCCCTGAGCTCTGCAGCCGCTTCAAAATTCAGGTCCGCAGCCGCCCTCTGCATCTTCTTCTGAATGTCCGCGATCAGCTTCTCCAGTTCCTTACGGTTCATGGACTCCGGATCTTTCTCAAAGCGCAGCTCCTCCTTGGCAATCACCTTGGAAATACTGATCAGGTCTCTCACTGCTTTCTTTATGGTCTGGGGCGTGATGCCATGCTCCTCATTATACTTCATCTGAATCTCTCGCCGCCTGTTGGTTTCCTCCAGTGCAGCCCTCATGGAATCTGTGATGGTGTCCGCATACATGATCACATGTCCCTCTGCATTTCTGGCAGCACGTCCGATGGTCTGTATCAGAGAAGTCTCGCTTCTCAAAAATCCCTCCTTGTCCGCATCCAAAATAGCCACCAGGGAAATCTCCGGAATGTCCAGACCCTCCCGCAGCAGATTGATACCTACCAGCACGTCAAATACATCCAAGCGCATATCCCGGATGATCTGGGCTCTCTCTAAGGTATCGATATCCGAGTGCAGATATTTTACCCGGATTCCCACTTCCTTCATGTAGTCTGTCAAGTCCTCGGCCATCCGCTTGGTAAGGGTGGTGATCAGCACCTTATTGTGCTTTGCGGTCTCCTTGTTTACCTCTCCCACAAGATCGTCTATCTGCCCTTCCACCGGGCGCACCTCCACCCTGGGGTCTAAAAGTCCCGTGGGACGGATGATCTGCTCCGCCCGCAGCAGCTCATGCTCCTCCTCATAACGGGAGGGAGTGGCCGACACAAACAGCATTTGGTCGATATGGGACTCAAATTCCTCGAAATTTAACGGCCTGTTGTCCAGCGCGGAGGGCAGTCTGAAGCCATAGTCCACCAGCGTAGTCTTTCGGGATCTGTCCCCTGCATACATGCCGCCGATCTGTGGTATGGTCATATGGGACTCGTCTATGATGATAAGATAGTCGTCCCCGAAAAAGTCCATCAGGGTCATGGGGGGCGCCCCCTCCGGCATCCCGTTCAAATGCCGGGAATAGTTTTCAATGCCGGAGCAGAAGCCTGTCTCCCGCAGCATTTCCACGTCAAAATTGGTGCGCTCCGCAATGCGCTGGGCTTCAATCAGCTTGTCCTCGCTCTTAAAGTACCGTACCCGCTCCTCCAGCTCCTTTTCAATATTGTCGCAGGCAGCCTTGATCTTATCCTGGGATACCACATAGTGAGAGGCCGGAAAGATAGCGATATGGTTCAAAACCGCATGAACCTTTCCGCTCAGGGGCTCCACCTCCGCAATCCGGTCTATCTCATCTCCAAAAAACTCAATGCGGATCAGGTAATCTCCTCCCTGAGCGGGATTTATTTCTATCACATCTCCTCTCACCCGAAAGGAGCTTCTCTGCAAATCCATGTCATTGCGGGTATACTGTATGTCCACCAGCTCCCGAAGCACCTGATCCCGGTCCTTGATCATGCCCGGACGGAGGGAAACCACCATGCTCTTGTACTCCTCAGGACTGCCCAGGCCGTAAATACAGGACACGCTGGCAACCACGATCACGTCCCGCCGCTCCGCCAGCGCCGCCGTTGCAGACAGGCGCAGCTTCTCTATCTCATCGTTGATGGAGGAGTCCTTGGCGATATAGGTATCCGAGGAGGGAACATACGCCTCCGGCTGGTAATAATCATAGTAGGAGACGAAATACTCCACGGCATTGTTCGGAAAAAACTCCTTAAACTCACCGTAGAGCTGTCCGGCCAGCGTCTTGTTATGGGCGATGATCAGGGTCGGCTTGTTCAGGGCCTGAATGATATTGGCCATGGTGAAAGTCTTGCCTGAGCCTGTAACACCCAGCAGCGTTTCAAATTGATTGCCTTCTTTAAAGCCCCTGACCAGAGCTTCGATTGCCTGAGGCTGGTCGCCGGTTGGGGCGTATTCTGATACTAATTCGAAATGGTCCATGATAAAATATCTCCTTTGTGACTTTTGATATGATCATCTTTAACCATATCTAAAAAACATAAAATAATTTTTATATTTTCCCGCATTTAATCACATAACAG
>NZ_CEWDFQ010000073.1:0-11313 GCF_982438285.1 Acetatifactor sp.
TATCTGGTCTGTCTGCCTTTTCTTCTTTGCAATATCATTTTACATTTCAGCGGTGTTTTTTATGGATTTTTCATTTGTAAGAAATATTTGTTTTACATAATACCGTTTGAAAGCTATTTGAATGATTAAGCTAAAATGAGCCTCCTTCCGGCAGAACTTTACATTGGAGGCTTATTTTATACCCGATGGGGTGCAAAAAGCCGTGTAATACATATATTTGCACCTTATCGGGTATAATATTATCGATAGAAGATTGACTTTATACCCGTTAGGGTGTAAAATATACATAAATTTGTGCAAGGGAGGCCATCGTACCGTGAATAAAATTGCCAGGTTTATCAAAGAAAACAGGAAAGCCGCCGGACTGACACAGGAGGAGTTTGCCGCCCGCAGTGGGCTGGGGCTTCGCTTTATCCGGGAACTTGAGCAGGGAAAAGAAACGGTTAGAATGGATAAGGTCAATGCCGCTCTTGCCATGTTTGATATGGAAGCGGTACCCGGCAGAAAGGATGATAAATAATGGACGCATTCAGAACAGCCTATGTTCATATCCGAAACGTTTTTGCCGGAATGCTTTGTGAAACGGATGAAGGGTATTCCTTCTCCTATGATGAGCAGTATTTAAGCCGGCAAGATGCAAGCGCCGTATCCCTTACTTTGCCGCTTTCTGAAAAAACATATACATCCAAAACGCTGTTCCCATTCTTTGACGGATTGCTCCCCGAAGGATGGCTGCTCGGCGTTGTGAGTCGGAACTGGAAAATAGACGTCAAAGACAGGTTCGGATTGCTGCTGGTGGCCTGCAAGGACGGAATCGGCAATGTCAGCATCAGGGAGGAACGCATATGAATTGTTTATGCTGTGGGAAACCGCTTCGCACCGAAGATACGCATTCCGGCTGGCACAAAAGCTGTATCAGGCGGTTTTTTGGAACAATCGAACTTCCTGAAATTGCCATCGATGAGGCCACATTTGAAGCCCTTGCAACCGAAAGCACCAACAAAGGTTATACCGTTCCTGGCGTTCAAAAAAAGCTGTCTTTGCATCTGTTTGCCGAAGGAAACACGCCAAGGCTCACACTGGTGAATTATCCTACGGGCTATATCCTGAAGCCGCAGGTTTCGGAATTTGAAGCGCTTCCGCAGGCTGAGCATCTCGTTATGTGCATGGCGGATGCCGCAGGGATCTCCACCGTGCCCCATGCGCTCATCATGGGAAAAGACAGTCCGGCATATATTACAAAAAGAGTGGATCGTATCTTTATGAAAAACAAAATGCAGATGCTTGCGATGGAGGATTTCTGCCAGCTTGATCTGCGCCTGACGCAGGATAAGTATAAGGGCTCTTATGAGCGCTGCGCAAAGATTATTGAGCGGTATTCGTTCCGCAAGGGGCTCGATATAACCGAGCTCTATCTGCGCTTGGTGTTTTCATTCCTCGTCGGCAACTCGGATATGCATCTGAAGAAATTTTCCCTCATCGAGACAGAAGAGGGAAGCGGGAAATATGTACTTTCTCCCGCATACGACCTGCTTCCGGTCAATGTCATCATGCCGGAGGACAAAGAGCAATTCGCCCTTGCCATGAACGGCAAAAAAACACATATCCGCAGAAAGGATTTTCTGGTCTTTGCGGAGGAATGCGGCATGACACGAAGCTCTGCCGAAAAAATGATCGCAATGCTGGTGTCTAAAAAAGAGAAGCTTCTTGCCATGTGCCAAAACTCCCGGCTGCCGGAGCACCTGAAAGAACGCCTTGCAAGCCTGATCGAAGAACGGGCGGGTATCTTGGAGGGCTAAACTGCAATTTTGAAACTCGCACATTCGTAAAACGAATTCTCCTTTGGTACAATGACGGTAGCAAAGGAGGTCTTGCGTTATGGAAAAAGCAATATTAGTTATACTATAAGTAATGCGTGTTGCGGCAATGGGAGGATGTAATCCATGTTTATCGGCAGAGAGCGTGAACTTGCAACGCTGAATAAGCTGTACGCATCGGACAGGTTTGAATTTGTAGTAATATATGGCCGTCGCCGTGTCGGCAAAACGGCGCTGATCAGCCAGTTTATTGATGCCAAAAACGCCATTTATTTTATGGGCATCGAAAAGCCTCGCTTCCACTATTCAGCTTTTGATCAATCGGTACAAGGACTCTTCCAAACTAATGCTGATCCTCTGCGGCTCGTCGATGTCCTATATGGAAGATCATGTCCTCGCCTACAAAGCGCCGCTTTATGGCAGACGGACGGCACAGATGAAAATTCTTCCCTTTGACTTTGAAGAGACCTGCCATTATTTCAAAAATTTCACAGCAGAAGAAAAAGCCTATGTGTATGGAATTGTAGGCGAAATACCGCAGTATCTGCTTCAAATAAGCGATAAGCTGAGCACTGAAGACAATATTAAAAATACATTCCTGAACCCCAACTCCGCCCTGTTTGAAGAGCCGGGAAACCTGCTCAAGCAGGAGGTGCGGGAACCGGCGCTCTATAATGCGATCATCACGGCGATTGCTGCCGGCGCTTCCCGTATGTCGGAGATATCCGGTAAGGCAGGGGAAAACACAAATATTTGCTCCGCCTATATAAAAAACCTGATTTCCCTTGGTATTATCGAAAAAGAAACGCCATACGGTGAAAAAGCATCCCGGAAGGCGATTTACTCTATTGCGGACAATATGTTCCGCTTTTGGTATCGTTTTGTACCGGAAAACAATTCGATTATCGCCCGTGGTGCTGGCGACTTGGCATACAAGCGCATCGAGCCGTATCTGTCCGACTATATGGGCAAGGTGTTTGAGGAAATCTGCAAGCAGTATCTCTGGAAGCTGTTGCTGAACGGAGAATGTCAGGTGGAGTTTTCCTCCCTCGGGCGTTGGTGGGGCAACGATCCCAAAGAAAAACGTCAGACTGAAATTGATATTCTCGCCGAAGAGGATAAAAACACTGCCCTTTTCGGGGAGTGCAAGTGGACGAATGAGAAGGTTGATCTCGGCGTTTTGGAAACCCTCATCAAGCGCAGTGAGCTGTTTTCCTATCAAAATATTCACTACTATCTCTTTGCCAAAACCGGCTTTACCAAGGGTTGCATCGACCGGGCAAATGAGATGGGCAATGTGACGCTGGTGAGTTATAAGGGTATTATGAGCAGAATGCAATAAAGCGATCAGGTGTTAAGTGAAAACCTTCAAAAGTCATCTCTAAGATTACAAATCAAATATTCATATGAGAACAAGCTAAAAAGAGGGAGTCGCTCTATCATCTAATTTGATAATTTTGCGACGCCCTCAGCCGAAAATCGGGTAATTTTTAGATCGGGCGCAAAAAAAGAAAAATCCGGCAACCCACATGGTTACTGGATTTTTGATAGCGGAGCCGGAGGGATTCGAACCCTCGTGCCCCGGAGGGCTAACGCATTTCGAGTGCGCCCCGTTATGACCGCTTCGATACGGCTCCCCGCTGATTTCTCAACACACCTTATTCTAATGGAAAATGCGTTTTTTGGCAAGACCTGTTTTGACTGAATTAACAATCAGGGAATCCTTTTATTTTACGTCCCATACCCCTTCCTTTAGGAGGGGTATGGGACAAACCACATGCTGAGGGATTATTTCCTATCTTTTTAATTTTCTTGCACAGAAGAGTGCGCCCGCTAAGAAGATCACAGCCATGATTCCGGCGATGGGAAGCGCTTCGCCTGTTTTAGGGGAAAGGGCTGTTGTGACGGTGGAGGCTGCGGCGGCCTCTGCACCGCTGTTTCCTGTATCACTGCTGCTGCCGGTTTCACCGGAGTCTGTGTCTGAAAGCTCTACTACAACAATGGGAGAGAAGGAAGTGAAGGTTACGGTCATATAACCGTCCTGTGTCACTGTTGCTGTGAGATGCTCCCAATTTTCCGGAACAGTGGGATCCTTGCCGTCAGGCAGGTGAAGCACCACATAGCGGTTGCCCGCTTTTACGGACGGAATCTGGAGCGTGACCTGGATTCCCTGGGCAAGCTGTTCCGGGGTCACTCCCGCTACCTCCACATCCATTGCGGCCAGAATGGTTCTTGACTGTTCGTTGGCGAAGGCATTGCTCACTGTATTTTTCGCTTCCGTGTATTTCTCAATGGAAAGCTCCGAAGAGGTTACGGTTAACGGGGTGCCGTCTGCTGCGACAGCAGTGATGCTCTCTACCGCGTTGTACATCTGGGATGCTTCCGCTTCCTGTGTGGTGGCAGAGGTCATTTTCACCACCAGAACCGGGAGATTGGCGGGAAGATAAGTAAATACAGCGGATACATATCCCTCCGCGGGGACAGCTGCAGCCAGCTGCTCCCAGCCGCCATTGGCATTTTGATAAAACATGGCATAGCTGTCACTTCCTTTGGCAGAGGGCAAAAAGAAGGTGACAAAGACTCCCTGGGAAAGCTGTTGTTGCGTCGCATCGGAAACAGTCACGCTGGCAGCACACGCAACGGACTCATACTTCAAATCAGTAATCGGCGCGTTCATTGCTGCATTTTTTCCTGCGGCGTAGACTTCATCGGAAAGCGGCAGGGCGGTAATGTTAAGTATGGTTCCGTCCGCTGCATCTGCGCCGATCTCCGCAAGGACATTATACATTTCTTCCGCTTCAGAAGGACCCTCGGGGGTCGTCACATCGCCTCCGGAGACGTCCCCTCCGGAAACGGTTTCTGCCGCTTTGGCTACGGGGCTTTGAGACACATTTAAGGTCATGCCAAATACAAGCGCCATGGCCAGGGCAAAGCTGATTATTTTAGCAGATTTTTTCATTGGATTTCTCCTCCTTTCCTCATAATCATGTGGTTATATCAAGCCTTACGGCAGGATACCGCGGTCATTGAGCAGTACGCCCTGTACCAGATAGCGTCTTTCGGACCTGCCTCCCACGCAGGTGGATAAGGTCAACAGCCTGTCCTTTTCTGTCACCTGGATATCTTCCGCCATGCTGCCCCCCTGGGCGCAGGCAGCCTTGATTTCTTCGAGATATTCTGAAAAGCCATCCTCTGACGCCGTGTCATACCCAAGCAGCAGATGCACGTTGCTGAATTCATAAGCGGCAAAAACCCTGTAAATCAGGGTAGAGTCGTCTGTGTAGATAAAAATATAAGGATGCTTCTCAAAATACTGTGTATCTGCAAATTGGTGCAGTCCTGCAAACATGGAGCCATCCTTCATATTATGTCCGTATAGGACGGTATTTCGGTCGTCAAAATTTTTGCTGTTGTAATTTTCGGTATAAATGCAGCCGGGGTATCCCCTTGTGCCGTCAAGATTATAATTCAGATAATAGGTATTATCCTCCGGATGCTGCAAAATGGGATAATCAATTTCCGTACCGGGAATGGTAATCCAGGCATAGATATCAGGATTGACCTCTCTTCTGAGAGCATCCAGATCAAGATTTCTTTCGGGAAGCTCTATGCCAAGCTGATCAGCCAGGAGCTGTAAGGCTTCTTCGGGATCTGCTTCCTGGGAGGAGGCAGGGACTGTATCAGCTTCCTCTTTGTACCCGGAGGTTTCTTCCTGTGCGGTTTCCTGGGTGGAAAGGGTTTGCTCTGCAAGCGCCTGGAACCTTTGCTCCGCCTGTTTCTTTACGTAATAATGGTATCCAAATATGCAGAGACAGACTGCGGCTCCCATTACACAGAGGATCAGCAGCAGCTTCCATATTCGCTTATTTTTTTCATTTTCCTGCGGCGTCTGATCCATAAATTACTCCTGGCCCGATAAAATATTTTATATTTTATTATACAGCAAAATAAAAAATTATTCTATATAAATATGTTTATAATACCGCAGTTTTCTGCAAAAACCATGCAAAATACATTCCGGGATTTTCTTCTGCGAAAAAAGTTGTACGGATTTTTAATATGGGCTATAATAAAAAGAAATAGAAGGCCGCCCAGGCGGCAGGATGGAGGAAAGACATGAAAAGAATCGGTATGTTAACCAGCGGCGGAGACTGTCAGGCGTTAAATGCAGCCATGAGAGGCGTTGTGAAAACCCTTGTAAACAGCAAGGAGGATGTGGAAATCTACGGATTTTTGGACGGCTATAAGGGTTTGATTTACGGTAACTTCCGCATGCTCACCGGCAAGGATTTTTCAGGCATTCTGACTAAGGGCGGCACAATCCTGGGAACCTCCCGCACACCCTTTAAAACCATCCGGGAGCCGGATGAAAACGGGCTGGACAAGGTGGAGGCCATGAAGCAGAATTATTATAAGCTGCAGTTAAACTGTCTTGTGATTTTGGGAGGGAACGGCACCCATAAGACAGCCAATCTCCTCAGGGAGGAAGGTCTGAATGTGGTTACCCTGCCAAAGACCATTGACAATGATCTCTGGGGCACGGATATGACCTTTGGCTTCCAGAGCGCCGTGGACATTGCAACGGACGCCATTGACTGCATCCACACTACTGCCGCCTCCCATGGACGTGTTTTCATTGTGGAGGTAATGGGGCACAAGGTGGGCTGGCTTACGCTGAACGCGGGCATGGCCGGCGGCGCGGATATCATTCTGATTCCAGAAATTCCCTATGACATTGATAAGGTGATAGATAAAATAGAAGAAAGGGATGCCAACGGCAGCCGCTTTACCATCATTGCGGTGGCGGAGGGCGCAATGTCCAAGGCGGACACAAAGCTTTCCAAAAAAGAGTACAAGGAAAAAATGAAGAAATACCCCTATCCCTCCGTGTCCTACGAGGTGGCGGCAGCCATTCAGGAAAAGACCGGAAGGGAGGTACGGGTTACCGTTCCGGGACATATGCAGCGGGGAGGAAGCCCCTGCCCCTATGACCGTGTGTTTGCCAGCAGGCTTGGCTCTGAGGCAGGCAAGCTGATTTTGGATGATCAGTACGGCTTTATGGTGGGCTATAAAAACCGGGAGATCGTGCGGGTGCCCTTGGAGGAGGTTGCCGGAAAGCTTAAGACTATTTCTCCCGACGCTTCCATTGTACAGGAGGCAAAGCTTCTTGGCATTTCCTTTGGGGACTAAAATAAAGTGAGGTTGGTAACACCATGTCATATACAGCGCTATACCGCAAGTTTCGTCCGGATACCTTTGCGGACGTCAAGGGCCAGGATCACATCGTGACCACACTGCGCAATCAGCTTAGGGCCGGCAGGATCGGCCATGCCTATCTGTTCACGGGGACCAGGGGGACGGGAAAGACTACCGTTGCCAAGATTTTTGCTAAAACGGTAAACTGTGAGCATCCAAGTGAGGACGGGCCTTGCGGAGAGTGCCGCAGCTGCAGGGCGATCGCCGCTGGAGCCAGTATGAATGTCATCGAGATAGACGCGGCCTCCAACAACGGTGTGGATAATATCAGAGAGATTGTGGAGGAGGTTTCTTATTCCCCGGCGGAGGGGAAATATAAGGTTTATATTATCGACGAGGTGCATATGCTCTCCATAGGAGCCTTTAACGCCCTGTTAAAAACCTTGGAGGAGCCTCCTTCCTATGTTATTTTCATACTGGCAACAACAGAGGTGCATAAGCTTCCCATCACCATTTTGTCAAGGTGCCAGAGATATGATTTCAAGCGCATTTCCATAGACACCATTACGGCCCGGATGAGGGAGCTGGTGGATGTGGAGAAAACAGTGGTGGAGGAAAAGGCGCTGCGCTATATTGCCAAGGCGGCGGACGGCTCCATGCGGGACGCTTTGAGCCTTCTGGATCAGTGCATTGCCTTTCACCTGGGAAAGGAGCTCACCTACGACAATGTGCTGGATGTACTGGGAGCGGTGGACACGGAGGTGTTTAGCAGACTGTTTCGCCATGTGCTGGACCGGGATGTGTTAGGCTGCATCGGGCTGCTGGAGGAAATTGTGATGCAGGGAAGAGAGCTGGTGCAGTTTGTCACGGATTTTACCTGGTATCTGCGCAACCTTCTTTTGGTAAGCTCTTCAGATCAGCTTGAGGATGTGATAGATATGTCCTCGGAAAATTTAAGCCGGCTAAAGGAAGAGGCCCAGAGAGCGGATGCGGAAACGATCATACGATATATCCGTATTTTTTCGGAGCTGGCGGGACAAATCCGCTATGCCTCTCAAAAGCGTATTTTGGTGGAGATTGCCCTGATCAAGCTGTGCAAGCCTGAAATGGAGACAAGCCAGGATGCGGTTTTAGACCGGATACGCCAGGTGGAGGATAAGGTGGAACAGGGAATCGCTGCCTTTGAGGAGAGAGGAAGCATCGTCTTTTCCGGCCAAGGGTCAAAGGGAGGACTGGGACAGGGAAAGGAAGCCCCGGTACGGGAAAAACCAAAACCTCCGAAAGCGATTCCTGAAGATATCCGCCAGATTGTGGCAAAATGGCCTTCCATTGCGGGAAGTGCGGACAATCCCATGAAGATGTATCTGAAATCAGCCCGCTTAAGCCTGGGCGGTGACAACCGGCTTTTGGTGGTGCTGGAGGATGGGCCGGCGTCGGATTATTTTACCGGGCATCCACAGAATAAAGAGCAGCTGGAGCTTTTACTGGCAGACTTCTGCGGCAAGGAGGTGGAGGTTGCCATACAGACTGTAGGCGGGCGAAAAGAGTTTGAGGACAATTATCCCGATCTGTCCCAGCTGATTCATATGGAAATTGAGGAAGAGGACTGATTTCCCGTTTTTTTCTTGCGCAGGAAAGGGTCTTAGTGTATAGTTGAAAAGAAAAAGAATGTTAAAAGATAAACGGAGGAACAGATTATGGCGAAACGGGGAGGCTTTCCCGGGGGCGGTATGCCCGGAAATATGACCAATCTGATGAAGCAGGCCCAGAGAATGCAGCGTCAGATGGAAGAAGGACAAAAGGAGCTGGAAACCAAGGCGTTTACTGCTGCTTCCGGCGGCGGAGCCGTTGAAGTGACGGTAAACGGCAAGAAGGAGATTCTTAGCGTGAAGCTGTCCGAAGAGGTGGTGGATCCGGAGGATGTGGAGATGCTGCAGGATTTGATTGTGGCGGCTGCAAATGAAGCGCTGCGCAAGGCGGATGAGGCAAATGCGGAGCTGATGAATAAGATGACCGGAGGACTTGGAGGAGGATTTCCGTTCTGATGGACCTTTACAGCGGACATATCAATAAATTGATTGATGAGCTTGCGGCGCTTCCCGGCATCGGCAGCAAATCAGCCCAGCGGCTGGCTTTTCATTTGATCAACATGCCACAGGAAAAGGTGAAACATCTGGCGGAGGTTATGGTTGAGGCCAGGGAGAACGTCCGCTACTGTAAGGAATGCTTTACCTTGACAGACCGGGAGCTGTGCCCGGTCTGCGCCAATGAAAACCGAAACCACAAGCTGATTATGGTGGTGGAAAATACCAGAGACCTGGCGGCCTATGAGAAAACGGGAAGATATGACGGGGTTTATCATGTGCTCCACGGGGCCATATCGCCCATGCTGGGAATCGGACCGGGTGATATCAGGCTGAAGGAACTGATGGCACGCCTCCAGGATGATGTGGAGGAAGTGATTATTGCCACCAACTCAAGCCTTGAGGGAGAGACTACCGCCATGTATCTTGCAAAGCTGATTAAGCCTACAGGAATTAAGGTTACAAGAATTGCCAGCGGGGTGCCTGTGGGCGGTGATCTGGAATATATTGACGAAGTGACGCTGCTTCGGGCGCTGGAGGGCCGGGTAGAGCTGTGATGCTTCCGGAAGCAGCTGGCTGCGCTGGAAATCTTAGGGAAGGAGCATTAGTGTATGGCAGTGGAAAAAAGTGTATTTGGGAAGGGGTTAAACGGGGAAGAAATCATGCTGTATACCTTAAAAAACAGTAAGGGAATGCAGGCATGTGTGACAAATTTAGGAGCTATTCTGGTGCGGCTGATCGTGCCAGATGGCCAGGGAAACGGGGCGGATGTGGTTCTTGGCTTTGACAGGGCGGAGGACTATTTTGGAAATCCCAGTTTTTTTGGCGCTGTGATCGGACCAAGCGCTAACCGCATTGGAGGCGCCGCTTTCTCGCTGGATGGAGCGGACTATGCTCTGGATGTAAATGACGGGCCGAATAATCTGCACAGCCACAAGGAAAAGGGATATCATAAAAAACTTTGGTCGGCCCAGGTTTCTCAAAGCAGCGTAACCTTTTCCCTGGAGGATGCTGACGGAAATATGGGCTTTCCGGGCAGAAAAAAGGTGCAGGTAACCTATTCTCTGGATGAGAATAACGCATTGACGCTGCATTATCATGGCAGCAGTGACAAGAGAACGATTCTCAATCTGACGAATCATACTTATTTTAATCTGGACGGACATGACAGCGGCAGCATAGAAGCACATACGCTGTGGCTGAATGCCTCCCGCTATACGCCGGTGGTTCAGGGAAGCATTCCCACGGGAGAAATTGCGGCTGTGGCGGGGACCCCGATGGATTTCACGGAGGAAAAGACAGTGGGGCAGGATATCAATGCGGATTTTGAACAGCTGAAGCTGACAGGCGGCTTTGACCACAACTGGGTTCTTGACGGCTGGGATGGTACCCTTCGGCTCTTTGCCGTGGTGAAGGGACCCAAGAGCGGAAGGGTTATGAAAACATACACAACCCTTCCCGGCGTACAGTTTTATGCGGGTAATTTTATAGACCCTCAGATGGGAAAAGAGGGCGCTTCCTATGGGAAACGCAGTGGACTGTGTCTTGAGACCCAGTATTTTCCGGATTCTGTTCATCATCCCCAGTTTCCTTCCTGTATTTTTGGCGGAGAGAACGGGCGGGATTATGATTCGGTGACAGTGTACCGCTTTGAATAGTGTGCCGTCTTGCAGAAAGAGCCCGCAAAGAATGTCGAACGCTTTTTTGGCCGGTACGACAAAGAATGCTAAAATACCTCGCATGCCGATGCTATATTGATAGAAACGGTATGGGAGGTGTTTTTATGGAATTGCCAAAAAATATTACACAGATTGGAGAATCGGACCGAAGCTGCAAAATTTATGTGGAAGATTATGTCATTTCTTATATGAAGCAGATGAATCTTTTGGCCCAAAACAAGGATATGGCTGTTGCCCTGTATGGTGTGAGGAAAGAGGAAAATGAGGTTTCCTATCTTTTTTTGTACGGTGCATGCAAGCTGGACTTTCTGCAGCGGGAGAGCAGACATTTGTCCCAGGCACAGCAGCAGGAAATTGAACGTCTGCGGAAAAAATATTTTGCGGATTATCAGTTTATGGGCTACCGCCTCCTGAATGGAGAGATGATCGAGGGCTTCCACATCTGTGAACAGGGCGTGTGCAGGTATGTGTCAGGGTATGCACAGTTTTATGAGAAGAATGACAGTATGCTGGCTTATATGCTGGACACCAGACAGG
>NZ_CEWDFQ010000074.1:0-11132 GCF_982438285.1 Acetatifactor sp.
CCCGGATTCTTTTAACTCATGCCCACTGCGAACACTCTGGAAATGCTTATCGCTACCGCAAACTTGGAGCGCGCATCGCCATTCACCACTCTGAGGCCCAAGCGGTGGAAACAGGGAATGACGGCACGGCATCCTACGCCTTTTTCCATTTTGAAAAGTATCACACCTGCTCTGTGGATGACAGGCTTACAGAAAACGACTACATAAAGCAAGGAGAATTTTGTTTTCAGGTGATTCACACACCTGGACATTCCAGGGGCTGTGTGGTCTATGAATTAAAAACGGAAAATCGAATTGTTCTTTTTACCGGCGATACGCTCCTAGCCGATCGTCTTTGCCTGCGAAGCGCCTTGGGCTGGACAGGCGCAGCGGATTACGATCAGGAAAGCTATGTGAACAGTCTTTTACTGCTTTCCAGAAGAAAAGCTGATCTGGTGCTGCCTGGGCATGGAGAAATCTGTATGAAGGAGGGGGAAAGGCTTTTGGCCGGAGGACATCTGCGTGCCAGACTGCAGCTGCTAACCCAGCCCTCCCAGAAAATAGAAACCCGCAATTTTTTCAGAGAAAGGGGATGAAGCATGGAAATCAGAAAAAACATTTTTCAAATCTCAGGAGGCGCCTACGCCAATATCGCCAACATTTTTGTCATAAAGGGCAAAGACAGTCTCATTATGATAGATACTGCCGAAACGGCTTCTGATCATGAAATGTTGCAGACCAATATGGCATATTGGGGACTTGACCGATATCCGGTGTCTCATGTGCTTTTAACACATAAGCATTTTAATCACATTGGCAACGCCTGGCGTTACCAAAAAAAGGGTGCGGTAATTGTTGCGGGTGCTATGGACGCTGATGCCATTGAAACCGGAAACCTGGAAGAAATCTGTGATTACGATCCATTTCCCGCCAAGGAGGCCTACATCCCCTGTAAGGTGGATCTGCGTGTGAAGGACGGGGATATCTTTGAAGCAGCCGGACTTTCCTTTCAGGTGTTTGAGGTTCCGGGTCACACAAAAGGTTCCGTTTTTTATCAGTTGACAATGGAGAACCAAATTCTTTTGTTCACGGGCGATGTGCTGAATGTAAAGGAAGACTGCAGCGGTGCTTATTTAGGCTGGGAAGGGGGCTATGATTTTGACCGGAACGCCTTTTTTGAATCTATCAAAAAATTTTCCAGACTACAGTGCGATGTGATTCTGCCCGGACATTTTCAGCTATGTATGCAGGCAGGCAGCAGGATTCTAAACGATGCGTACCGCATTGCCCTTACAGAATGGAGAAAGCCTTCCGTCCCAAAAGAATAAATATTACATGACAATGCATCTTTTTTACGAAAGGAGAACAAATGAAACGATCACCAAAAGCATTATCTTTACTGTTGGCAATGATGATGAGCCTTGCTTTAATAGGCTGTGGGAAGTCTTCAGATTCCTCCAGTCAGGCTCAGGACACTGCGGCTTCTGCCAATCCATCGGATGGCAGCCAGACGGCAGAAGCAGAGACTGCGCAGGAAGAAATTGTGGAGCTTACCATGGCATATCTTGTCATCAGCACCTCCGCCTCCGACATGCAGCTTGTGGAGGATGAAATCAACAAAATTTCGGAGCCGGAAATCGGAGTGCGCATTAATATAGAAGCAATCAACATCGGAGATTATACAACCCAGGTAAACCTCATGTTAAATTCCGGAGAAAGCCTGGACATCATTCAGGCTCTTAACACTAATTTCTCCTCCTGGTATTCCAATGGAAGCATTGTACCCATCACAGCTGAATTGGAGCAGTACGGCCAGGGAATCGTTGACGCAGTAGGAGAAGAATATCTGGAAGCAGGCCGCATTAACGGAGAACAGTACGGCATAACCACCAATCGTGATCTTGCGACTGGCTACGGCTTTAATCTCCGCACTGATCTTTTGGAGAAATACCAGATTGACCCTTCTCAAATTCAAACGCTGGATGACATGGAGGAGGTACTTGCTATCATTCATGAAAACGAGCCTTCCCTTGTTCCCCTTACCATCAATACAGAGGGTGCAAAGCTGTTTAACAACATGAGGGCCGGC
The DNA here is from genome assembly GCF_982438285.1 of Acetatifactor sp. Lineage (NCBI taxonomy): Bacteria > Bacillati > Bacillota > Clostridia > Lachnospirales > Lachnospiraceae > Acetatifactor > Acetatifactor sp. The sequence continues at coordinate 2,069 of NZ_CEWDFQ010000074.1, forward strand.
GTGGATCCTCTGGGTGATTATCTGGGTGTCCTTCTGGATATGGAAAGCGATACCTTAACTGTTGAGAATCTCTTTGAAAGCGAGCGGTACAGAGAATTTGTGGAAAAAATGTATGACTGGAACCAAAAAGGCTATATCCAGTCCGATGCAGCGACTTCCTCTGAGGTAGGACCCACTTTGATGCGTTCTGGAGGCACCTTTGCCATATCCGTTACCACCAAGCCCGGTCTGGCAACTCAGGTATCCACAGAGACCGGCCAGCCCATCCCTATGGTGGAAATTTATCCGGCCGACACCTGCACCACCACTGTACAGCTTTTACAGTATGCTGTGGCCCACAACTGTGAGCATGTGGACAAGGCAGTACAGTTTTTAAATCTTCTTTATACAAACCCGGATGTGGCAAACCTTCTGGCATGGGGCATTGAAGGAAAGCATTACGAAATTCAGGAGGATGGCCACATTGATTTTCCGGAAGGCGTGGATGCCTCCAACTCCGGCTATAATCTAAACCAGGGATGGCTTGTGGGAAATCAATTTATCACTTATGTATGGGTAGGAGACGACCTGGATATATGGGAGCAGCTGGATCACTTTAACAAAACGGCAATCGTTTCCAAAGCCATGGGCTTTACCTTCAATGCAGAGCCGGTAAAAACAGAATACGCTGCCTGCTCAGCAGTACTGGAACAGTACAGATGCGCCCTGGAGAGCGGTGCCATGGAGCCGGAATCCACTCTTGAGCAGTTTAACGATGCCCTGTACAACGCCGGTCTGCAGACCATCATTGATGAAAAGCAAAATCAGCTGAATGAGTGGGCAGCAAATAATTAAGCAAGTTACGAAACCTGAAAAGCCTTTTTCATTGCATTGTCATTGCAAGCTGTGCATCTTGGTTTTCAAGGTGCACAGCTTTCCCTTTATTATAGGAATGGAGGTTAATATGAACAAAATTAAGCTGGGCTTTGCCCCCACCCGAAGAAGCATTTTCAGCGCTCCGGATGCGTTTAGATACAGAAATAAAACCGCTGACAGGCTTCGAGAATTGAACATAGATTTTGTGGATATCACAGATATAAACGAAGAAGGACTTCTCTACAACGATGAGGATATGGAGAAAATTGCGCAAAAATTTTTGCAGGAAAAAGTAGATGGGCTCTTTCTTCCCCACTGTAATTTCGGAACAGAATACGAATGCGCCAGACTGGCAAAAAAGCTGCAGGTTCCCGTCCTTCTGTGGGGGCCTTTGGATGAAAGACCCAGCCCGGATGGCGTCCGTCTGCGGGATACGCAGTGCGGTCTCTTCGCCACCGGAAAGGTGCTTCGACGGTTTCGTGTACCCTTTACCTATCTGACAAACTGCAGGCTGGATGACCCTGTTTTTGAGCGGGGTCTGCGAGATTTTATGGCAGTGTGCAATGTGGTAAAAAGCTTCCGCAGCATACGCATTCTTCAGATTTCAACCAGACCTTTTGACTTTTGGAGCACCATGTGTAATGAAGGAGAGCTTCTGGAAAAATTCAATATTCAGCTGGCTCCGGTTCCCCTGCCTGAGCTCACAGATGAAGTCCGCAAGGCAAAAGAGGAAAAGCAAAAAATAAAAGAGATATGCAGCTACTGCCGTTCCCACATGAAGGTAGAGGTAGACGACAGTATTTTGGCAACCATTGCGGCTCTTAAAATTGCAATCAAAAGCCTGCTATTAAAATATGGCTGTCAGGCAGGCGCCATTCAATGCTGGAATCAACTGCAGTCTGAAATCGGCATTATGCCCTGTGCAGCCAACGCACTGTTAAATGAAGAGGGCTATCCTATCGTATGTGAGACAGATATCCATGGAGCCATCACCGCACTTATGGTGGAGGCGGCAGGGATGGGAGAGACCAGAAGCTTTTTTGCTGATTGGACCATCCGCCATCCTGATGTAGAAAACGGAGAGCTTTTGCAGCACTGTGGACCCTGGCCTATTTCCGTAGCCGGACAAACTCCTAAAATCACCTATCCACTTGCCTTCGACCATCCGGGAAGCCTGACTGCTGAAGCAAAGCACGGAGAAATTACACTGGCAAGATTTGACGGCGACAACGGAGACTATTTTCTTTTGCTGGGAAATGCAAAAGGAATTGAAGGGCCTGCCTGCATGGGCACCTATCTGTGGATTGCCGTTGAAAACATCAAGCGCCTCGAAGCCAAAATTGTGGAGGGTCCTTATATCCACCATTGTGTGGGAATCCATAAAAATGTTGTCCCCATATTATACGAGGCATGTAAGTACATAGGTGTAAAGCCTGATTTCTATGACCCTATAGAGGAACAGGTAAAAGCATATCTGCGCGGCGAATGAATTTAACGCCAAAAAAGCAGACTGGAGGTAATTATGGAAAATTTGACGACGCTTGCTTTTGATCTGCGCAAGGATGTTCTAAGCATGATCCGGCATGGTAAAACCGGTCATGTAGGAGGGGACATGAGTGTTATGGACATTCTTGTGGCGTTGTACTTTTCACAGCTTAAGGTTGACCCCAAGCACCCCGACGATCCGGACAGAGATCGATTCATTCTCAGCAAGGGACATTCCATGGAGGCCTATTACGCCGTATTGGCAGCAAAAGGCTTCCTGAACAGAGAGGATGTAATACAACGCTATTCCCAATTTGGTTCCCCTTACATAGGACACCCCAATAACAAGCTTCCGGGTATTGAAATGAATTCCGGCTCCTTGGGACATGGACTCTCTGTAGGCGTTGGCATGGCCTTAGCCGCTAAAATGGACAATCGGTCTTACAGGGTATATACCGTACTGGGTGATGGAGAAATGGCTGAAGGAAGTGTCTGGGAGGCCATTATGGCTGCAGGACACTACCAGCTGGATAACCTGTGCGCCGTGGTAGACAGAAACCGGCTGCAGATTTCCGGAAATACCGAGGACGTTATGTCTCAGGATGACCAGGGTGCTCGCTGGAGCAGCTTTGGATGGCATGTGCTTTCTGCTGACGGCAACAATATTGATGCTCTAAATGCTGCCTTTGAAAAGGCAAGATCCTTCCAGGGAAAGCCCACTGTGATCATAGCCCATACCATTAAGGGCTATGGATCCCCTCTTATGGAAAATAAGGCTTCCTGGCATCACAAGGTGCCTACAGAGGAAGAATATAAGCAGATTCTGCAGGATTTAGAGAGAAGGAAGGAGGCATTTTCCCATGAACAAAATTGCAAACCGGCAGGTCATCTGTGAGGTCTTGATGAAAGGAGCCCAGACAGATCCCAATATTGTGGTTCTTTGCAGTGACTCCAGGGGCAGTGCATCCATGACGCCCTTTGCGCAGGAATACCCCCGGCAGTTTGTAGAGGTAGGCATTGCAGAGCAAAATCTGGTCGGTATTGCCGCAGGACTGGCGAGTTGTGGAAAAAAGGCTTTTGCCGCTGCTCCTGCTAGTTTTTTGACCACCCGCAGCTACGAGCAGGCTAAGGTGGATGTTGCCTATTCGGGAACCAATGTAAAGCTGATCGGCATCAGCGGTGGAATCAGCTATGGCGCCCTGGGGATGACCCATCATTCCCTTCAGGATATTGCCGCCATGGCCTCCCTTCCCAATATGCGTGTATATCTGCCCAGTGACAGACATCAGACAAAATGCCTTGTGGAGGCACTTTTGAAGGATGAAAAACCCGCCTATATCCGTGTGGGCCGTCAAAGTGTAGAGGATGTTTATCAGGAGGATGCCATTCCTTTTACCTTCCAGAAGGCCACAGTCATAGGCGGCGGAACGGATCTGCTTATCGTCGCCTGCGGCGAAATGGTACAGCCTGCGGTGGAAGCCGCACGGCTGCTGAAGGAGCTTCAAATACATGCCACTGTTTTGGATATGTATTGTGTTAAGCCGCTGGACATAGAGACACTTTTCACTTATGCTTCTAAGGCAAAAGCTGTAATCACGGTGGAAGAGCATTCTCCCTTCGGAGGGCTTGGCAGTATGGTAAGCCAGTTTATCGCACAGGTTTGTGCCAAAAAAGTAATAAACATGAGTCTTCCCGACGCCCCTGTGATCACAGGAACCTCAAAAGAGGTATTTGATTACTACAAACTCAACGCGGAAGGAATCCGCAGCAAAGCAATGGAGCTTATGAAAAATGTCTGAGTATATTTTAGGAATCGATCAAAGCACCCAGGGCACAAAGGCGCTTCTTTTTGACCAGGAGGGGACACTGCTTGCCAGAGAAGATATTTCCCACAGACAGATTGTTAATCCTGCAGGCTGGGTATCCCATAACCCCATGGAAATTTATCACAATGTTCTTCAGGCGATAAAAAATCTTGTGTCCAAAAGCGGCATTCGGAAATCTCAGATTGTGTGTATAGGCATCAGCAATCAACGGGAAACCTCTCTTGTGTGGGATAAAAAAACCGGTCTTCCTTTGGATCACGCCATTGTATGGCAGTGTGCCAGAGCTGCTGCCGTCTGTGAAAAACTGAAAAAAGAAGGTGCTGCAAAATTCATACAAGAAAATACCGGCCTGCCGCTTTCTCCTTACTTTCCAGCGGCAAAGCTGGCTTGGTTTCTGGAAAACGTTCCAAAACTCCAAAAAAAAGCCCAGAAGGGCCAGGTGTGCTTTGGAACCATGGACACCTGGCTTGTATACAAGCTTACCCAGGGAAACTCCTATAAAACAGATTATTCCAACGCTTCCCGCACTCAGCTTTTTAATCTCTTTACACTGCAGTGGGATTCTGAAATCTGCCAGCTTTTTGGTGTCCATCCCGAACAGCTGCCTGCCATATGCGATTCTGACTCTGACTTTGGGGAAACTACCTTGGAAGGATATCTGGACGCTCCCATCCCTATCCATGCGGTGCTGGGAGACTCCCACGGCGCCTTGTTCGGCCAGGGATGTCTTTCCAAGGGAATGGTGAAGGCCACCTACGGCACAGGCTCCTCTATTATGATGAATATCGGAGCCGCCCCTGTATCAAGCAGCCATGGCCTTGTGACCTCTCTTGCCTGGAAGCTCAAGGGCAAAGTAAGCTACGTGCTGGAGGGCAATGTAAATTATACCGGCGCAATTATTTCCTGGCTGCAGCACCAGGCCGGACTACTTGCTTCCCCTGAGGAAACGGAAGCCTTATGCCGGCAAGCCTGTCAGCATGACACATTGTATTTTGTTCCCGCCTTTACCGGGCTTGGCGCCCCCTACTGGGAGCCGGATCTTAAGGCTGCTTTGCTTGGTATTGACAGAAACACAGGGAAAAAAGAAATTGTCAAGGCCGGAGTGGAAGCCATTGCCTATCAAATAGCCGATGTGATAAGCGCAATGCGTCAGGATACAGGTATCCCTGTCAAGCTAATGCGTGCGGACGGAGGCCCCGCACAAAATACATATTTAATGCAGTTTCAAAGCAGCCTGCTCAACGCAGAAATCCATGTGCCGGATACAAAAGAGCTGTCAGGTATGGGAGCAGCCTATGCGGCCGGATTTGCAATGGGTCTGCTGCCCGCAAATCTCTTTGAGAAAAAGCAGTTTTCCATGTATCGGCCTGCTTCGGACACAGACCGGATCAAAGCTAAGTATGAGGGGTGGAAAAGGGCCGTCCGGATTCTTTTGTCCGGCAAAGAGGAAAAAAGAAAGAAGGATAATGAATGAAAAAAGGAAAAAGGCTTCGTGCTTTTAAAAGGTATCTGCCACTTTATCTGCTGGCGCTGCCCAGTATGCTTTATCTCTTAATCAACAATTATATTCCCATGGCAGGAATTGTAATTGCATTCAAAAATATAAACTTAAAGGATGGAATCTTCAATAGTCCTTGGTGTGGCTTCCAAAATTTTAAATATCTTTTTGCCACAAAGGATGCCTTTACCATCACCCGCAACACCATTCTGTACAATATTGCATTTATCATCCTGGGCACTGCTTTTGCCATTTTACTTGCTATTTTGCTCAGCGAGCTGAAAAACCGGGTTTGTTCAAAATTTTATCAGACAGTGATTTTGTTTCCCTATCTGGTATCCATGATTATTGTAAGCTACCTGGCCTATGCTTTTTTGAGTGAAAAAACCGGATTTTTAAACAATTCCATTCTGCCTCTGTTTGGAGCAGACCCTGTCGCCTGGTATTCGCAGACAAAATACTGGCCTTTTTTGCTGGTATTTATTTACCTTTGGAAATCCAGCGGCTACTCCTGTATTATTTATTTGTCCTCCATTATGGGAATCGATCCGGCTTATTATGAGGCGGCCGCTTTGGACGGAGCGTCCATCTGGCAGCGCATCCGCCTTATTACTATTCCTCTAATAAAACCTACTATACTTATGATGATGATTCTTTCCGTAGGTAAAATCTTTTACTCGGATTTTGGGCTATTTTATCAGGTGCCGCAAAACTCAGGACCTCTTTATCCGGTGACAAATGTAATTGATACTTATGTTTACCGGGCGTTGCTGCAGCTGGGAGATATTGGAATGTCCTCCGCTGCAGGTGTGTATCAGTCCATTGTTGGATGTGTCCTTGTGATTGCCGCCAACAAAATTGTAAAACGGTACAGTGAGGAAAGTGCCATTTTCTAATGAATCGATGCCCGAAGAAGCGGGCTGGGAGGTATAAAAATGAATGCCAGATATAAAAAAGATAAAAATTTTCAAATTTTAACTCATATCGTGCTTGGAATATTCAGCTTTTTATGTCTTTTCCCCTTTGTGCTGATGCTGATATCCTCTCTTACCTCTGAAACCAGCATTACCAAATACGGCTACTCTATTTTTCCAAGAGAGTGGAGTCTGGAGGCCTACCAGTATATTATTCGGGAAGGGGAACAGATCTGCCGTGCCTATCTCACCACTCTGCTTGTAACGCTGATAGGCACAGCTCTCGGCCTTTACATGACCATGACCATCGCCTATCTGCTGTCTCGAAAGGACCTTCCAGGACGCCGTTTTTTAAACTTTTTTGTGATATTTACCATGCTGTATAACGGTGGGCTGGTTCCCTCATACATTATGTATACCAATTACTTTCATATAAAGAATACCTATTTTGCTCTTCTGGTTCCCAACCTTTTATTAAACGCCTTTTACATTATGATCACCCGATCCTATATTTCCTCCAGCATTCCCGAGGAGCTGATTGAGGCAGGACGTATTGATGGAGCCAGTGAAATCGGAAACTTTGTGCGTGTGGTTATTCCTCTGTCCAAACCCATTATTGTCACATTGGTTCTGTTTATCGGTATCGCCTATTGGAATGACTGGCTCAATGGTATGTACTACCTCACTGAGGCAAAATATTTTTCCATTCAAAATATACTGAACAAAATGCTGAACAATGTGAATTTCCTTGCCACCAATTCTTCCATTGCTCAGCAGGCAGGAAACGTCAGTGTTCCCTCCATCACCATACGCATGGCCATTGCCATGGTGGGAATTCTGCCCATTATTATAGTATATCCTTTCCTTCAGAAATATTTTGTAAAGGGAATTACGCTGGGAGCAGTAAAGGGATAACATTCAAAGAAGGGACGAAGGCTTTTTGTCATCGCCCCTTTTTCTTCTGTTCATAATGATTTTTTACTCCCATTTAAGAAAATAAATGTTTTTATCCTGCGTTAACAATTCCTTAACATCCCTGTGCTATATATAAATAAGAATAGCATGGGGAGGCGAATTTTGTGTTTAAAATATTAGTAGTGGAGGATGACCGGGAATTGAATAAGACCGTTTGCTCCTATCTGAATCAAAACGGTTTTGAGGCACAGGGGTGCCTTGGCGCCAGCGAAGCCTATGACGCCATGTACGGCGGCACCTTATTCGACCTTATTATCTCAGACATTATGATGCCGGACATAGATGGCTTTGCATTTGCCAAAACCGTGCGGGAGCTGAATCAGGAAATCCCTATCCTGTTCATGACAGCCAGGGACGATTTTTCATCCAAGCAGCGGGGATTTAAGCTGGGCATTGATGATTATATGGTAAAGCCCATTGATCTGGATGAGCTGCTTCTGCGGATTGAGGCATTGCTGCGGAGGGCTAAAATCGCCGCCAGCAAAAAGCTTGTAATTGGCAGCTTAACCATGGATATAGAGGAGCATACCGCTTATCTGAAGGGGGAGGAGATTCCTCTGACGGTGCGGGAATTTAATCTCATTTACAAGCTTTTGTCCTATCCCAAAAAGACCTTTACCCGTTCTCAGCTGATGGATGAATTTTGGGACAGCGCTTCCTCCTCCGGGCCCAGAACGGTAGATGTGTACATGACAAAGCTGCGGGACAAATTTTCCGGCTGTGATGACTTTGAAATTGTAACCGTTCACGGATTGGGATACAAGGCGGTGCTGAAATGAAAAAAAAGGATAATGCAAAAATTGTCCGGTGGCTGTTTTCCTTCCGCCGGTATCTGGCCTTTTTCCTGTTGATGGCCTTTGTGATCAGCTGCTGCATGATCCTGTTCCTCAACATGGTGACAAGAACCACAGGACTGGAGTTTACACAGGCCCACATAGAGCAGGCCGCCAAGGTGACCTTCTTAAATGTGGTTTTACTGAGCCTGCTCTGTACAGTGATAGATGGTATCCGGCGTAAATTTATGATAGACCGTCCGGTGAAGAAGATTGTGAATGCTGCAGAACAGCTGATGAAGGGAGACTTCTCCATACGAATCCCTCCCTTTCACGGCGTGTATTCTATGAGCGGGTTTGACGTGATCGCCGATTACTTCAATCAAATGGCTAAAGAGCTTTCCGGAACAGAGACCCTTCGGACGGACTTTATTGCCAATGTGTCTCACGAGCTGAAAACGCCTCTTGCAGTGATTCAAAACTACGGCACAATGCTTCAGCAGCCTGATCTGTCTGAAGAAAAACGGATGGAATACGCCAAGGCAGTCACCGATGCCTCCAGGCGGCTTGCCAGCCTGATCACCAATATTCTAAAGCTGAATAAACTGGAGAATCAACAGATTTACCCCAAGGCAGAAACCTATGACCTGGGCGAGCAGCTGTGCGAATGCCTGCTTGCCTTTGAAAGTGCCTGGGAGGAAAAGGAGCTGGAGATCGAAACGGATGTGGAAGAGGATG
>NZ_CEWDFQ010000075.1:0-11094 GCF_982438285.1 Acetatifactor sp.
GGGCACATTCATCAAGGAGCGGTCCTCCTTGCGGACCGTGCCGTGAAAGAGACTGCTCTCATCCAGATAATCATAGAGGATTTTTGCCTTTCTTTCATTGTACTCCTTCATGGCTGCAAGGCCGCCTCTCTTTTTCAGCCACTTAAACACCTTGCCGCAGATATAGATGCCATATGCGGGAGGCGTGTTGTACAAAGACTGATTATCCGCATGAATTTTGTAGCGGAGCATGGTGGGAGTCCCAGGAAGCACATCCTCGGTGATCAAATCCTCTCTGATGATAACGATCACAACTCCCGCGGGGCCGATATTTTTCTGTACACCGCCGTAAATCACGCCGTATTTTGTCACATCCACCGGCTCCGACAAAAAGCAGCTGGACACATCCGCAACCAACGGCTTTCCCTTGGTGTTCGGCAGCGTTTTGAATTTCGTTCCGTAAATGGTGTTGTTCTCACAAATATACACATAATCCGCATCCTCGCTGATGGGAAGATCGGAGCAGTCCGGTATGTAAGAAAAGGTCTTATCCTCTGAGGAGGCAATCTTGTTTGCCTTGCCGTAGATGCAGGCCTCCTGGTAGGCTTTTTTGGCCCATTGTCCCGTGACAATGTAGTCGGCTACCCGGTTTTTCATCAGATTCATAGGAATCATTGCAAACTGCTGGCTGGCTCCTCCCTGGAGAAAAAGCACCTTATAATTGTCGGGAATATTCATAAGCTCCCTCAAATCCGCTTCCGCTTCCTGGATAATGGTTTCAAACGCCTTGGAACGGTGGCTCATCTCCATCACAGACATTCCCGTGCCCTTATAATCCAGCATTTCATCAGCCGCTTCCCGCAGAACCTCTTCAGGCAGCACTGCGGGGCCCGCCGAAAAATTATACACTCTTGCCATTTGTAAAAGTCCTCCTCATTCTTATTTGACCATAGGTATAGAATAATCTTTCCTTTCACTTTAGTCAACTGCATTGTTAAAATATTTTCAATTTTTTGTATTTTTTAGTAAAACATCACCACAGGCGTCCCCGTCTCCACCATCTCATACAGCTCTGCCATCTTCTGAGAGGGCGTATTAATACACCCGTGTGAGCCGTTCTTTTTGTAAATTTCACCGCCAAATTCTGTTCTCCAGGAGGCGTCATGTATTCCAATCCCTCCTTTGACAGGCATCCAGTATTTCACAGGGGACGCATAGCCTTCCCCGCGCAGCACCCTGTTTCTCTGTTTGTTATACACATAATTCACGCCCTCAGGCGTTCCCCATTTTCTGCTGAGGTTCCCGGTGACCACCTCTGTCTCCAAAAGAAGTTTACCCTCTTCGTAATAGTACATTTTCTGCTGGGTCATGTCGATTTCGATATAGGTGTCTCCAATATCGTCCCTGCCCCGGTGCAGTCCCTGTCTTTTGTACGCAGGAATATGGACTCCGCTTTTTCCGGCAGGAATGCTTTCCATCAGATATTCCACCTCTGGCTTTTGATCTAACTGTGTGCCGTAGGTTCCCCCCTCTATGGCCCCCACACCGCCTCGGGGGAAAAAAAACCCCCCCCCCCCGCCATAGGTATCATATTCTCCGGCCAGCTCTTTTATGAAAGCCTCCACCGGTTCTTTTTCCATCACCAGCTCTCCCGATTCATCAAGCACAGGAAGTCCATTTTCTGTCTTTAAAAAGCCTGCGGTGATGGACGCATCCAGCAAAATTTTTTCATCCCCCATATCATAGGTGATCTGGCAGTCCTGAAACTGCTCTATCTTTTTCCACAGCTTAAGTGTCTGTTCATCCTGCTTATCTCCCTTAAGCGCATAATAGCAGTCTGCGTCCCCCAGAGAAAGCTGGGTCTCTCCCTCTTTTATCACAGACAAAAGCGCCTGATACGCCTTTTGGGTATCCAGCCTGCCGCTTAAGCCGTCTATCAGCGTATAGCCCTCGTCTCTGCGTTCGATAGAAAGTCTGGGCTCTCTCTCAAGCTCCTGCCTGACAAAGGGCAGCTCCTGCCAGAGCTTTTCCAGCTTTTCTTCGTCAAAGGAAACCGCCGGGGCCAGAGTGTTTCTTTGTGCCGTGAAATATCCGGCCCACAGAAAGGAATTCTGCTCCTTTAAGGACTCCTCTAAAGACTCCGTGTAATCCCCTCTGTAATCCGCCTGGGATAAATCCAGCAGATAGGATTGTCCCTTACTGTCCGTAATTGTAATAATCGGAGCCTCCGTAAAAGACAGAAGCTCCGAATTTACCTCCTCCACTGACTTGCCTGTGCAATAAACACCGTTAATCCAGGCATTTAAGCTAAATACCCCTCTGTAATAAAAGGCCAGAGCCAGATATCCGGCAGCTGCGGCAAGCAATAGGATAACCATCACCAAAAAAATTCTTGTCCTTCGTTTCATCGCAGACTATTCCTTCAAATCGTCTCCATCAAAAACCTCATCAATGGGAGCCCCCGCAGGAACCATAGGAAACACCTTGTCGTCCTCCGGAATCACGCACTCGATCATAACCGGCGCATTCATTGCAATTGCCTTTTTGATGGCCGGCTCCACCTCCTCCTTTGTGGAAACACGGATAGCCGCACAGCCAAGGCCCTCGGCAACCTTGCAGAAATCTACTTTGTCATTTAAAACAGTCTGGGAATAACGCTTCCCGTAGAAAAGAGTCTGCCACTGACGAACCATGCCCAAAACATGATTGTTGATCACCACCTGGATAATGGGAATCTGATACCTGCTGGCGGTAGCAAGCTCATTCATATTCATCCGGAAGCATCCGTCTCCCGCAATGTTAATGCAAATCTTATCAGGCCGCCCCACCTTTGCGCCGATACAGGCTCCCAGACCGTAGCCCATAGTGCCAAGGCCGCCAGAGGACAAAAAGGTTCTGGGCTTTGTAAATTTGTAGTACTGAGCCGCCCACATCTGATGCTGTCCCACATCCGTGGTAATGATAGCGTCTCCCCCTGTAATCCGGTCAATTTCTTCTATCACATAGGGACAGGACAGTTTTTCCTTGTCATATTTTAAAGGATATTTCTCCTTCATCTCCTGGATGGTATTCATCCATTTCTCATGGTTTTGCTTCACCAGCTTCTTGTTCAGCCGCGAAAGCACCTCCTTTAAGTCTCCCACCAGGCAGGCATTTACACGAATGTTTTTGTTGATTTCCGCCGGATCGATATCAATTTGTATGATTTTTGCATTTTCGGCAAAGCGCTTGGGATTTCCGATTACTCTGTCCGAAAATCTTGCTCCCAGTGCAATCAAAAGATCGCACTGGCTGACACCTAGGTTAGAAGTCTTTGTGCCGTGCATACCGATCATGCCTGTGTAGCGTCTGCTTCTGCCGTCAAAAGCCCCCTTGGCCATCAGGGTATCACAGACAGGCGCGTCGATCAGCTCCGCAAACTCCGCCACCTCCTTTGATGCTCCAGACAAAACGGCTCCGCCGCCCAGATAAATATACGGCTTTTCTGCTTTATTGATATAATCCGCAATCCGGTCCAGATCCTCCTCGCTGTAGGAAGACGCAGACTCCTTTGTCTGAGGCTTTGCAGGAACATACTCGCAGACCGCCGCCGTCACATCCTTGGTGATATCCACCAGAACAGGACCCGGCCGCCCGCTTTTTGCAATAGAAAAAGCCTTGCGGATGGTATCCGCCAGAATTTCAACATTCTTCACAATAAAGCCATGCTTGGTAATCGGCATGGTAACTCCCGCAATATCCACCTCCTGGAAGCTGTCCTTCCCCAGCATGGGAAGGTTCACATTGGCAGTGATGGCAACCATGGGCACGGAATCCATATACGCGGTAGCAATGCCGGTTACCAGATTGGTGGCTCCCGGACCGCTGGTGGCAAGACATACTCCTACCTTTCCCGTGGCTCTGGCATAGCCGTCGGCGGCATGAGCCGCTCCCTGCTCGTGAGAAGTCAATATGTGTGTAATTTCATCACTGTGCTGATACAGTGCGTCATAAATATTCAGAATAGAGCCCCCGGGATACCCGAAAACGGTATCCACTCCCTGCTCCTTTAAACACTCTACAACAATTTCCGAACCATTTAACTGCATTTGTCAAAATCCTCCCTGTGCTTTCTCATCACACGCTTATTTTCTGGAAGGCACTTCCAGCACGGCTCCTTTGTTGCCGCTGGTTACAAGCTCTCTGTATCTGGAAAGATATCCCGTTGTCACCTTGGGCTCTCTTGGCTGCCATTTCTTTCTTCTTTCCGCCAGCTCTTCCTCGGATACCAGCACATCCAGTCTGTTCTCCGGTATATTGATGCTGATGATATCGCCCTCTTCCACCAGGGCGATGGGGCCGCCCACGGCAGCCTCCGGGGAAACGTGGCCGATAGAAGCGCCTCTGGATGCGCCGGAAAAACGGCCGTCAGTTATCAGGGCCACACTGGAGCCCAGACCCATTCCCGCAATCGCCGAGGTGGGATTTAACATCTCCCGCATTCCCGGGCCGCCTTTAGGGCCCTCATAACGAATCACCACTACATCTCCTGCCACGATTTTACCAGATTTGATAGCTTCGATCGCATCCTCCTCACAGTCAAACACCCTGGCCGGTCCCTGATGCACAAGCATTTCAGGCGCCACCGCAGAACGCTTCACCACACCGCTGTCCGGCGCAAGATTTCCCTTTAAGATAGCAATGCCGCCGGTCTCGGAATAGGGATTTTCGATGGGACGGATCACCTCCGGATTCTTGTTGACGCAGCCCTTTATGTTTTCACCGATGGTCCGGCCCGTCACAGTCATGCAGTCCAGATGCAGCAGATTCTTCTTGGTCAGCTCATTCATTACCGCATAAACGCCCCCGGCCTCGTTTAAGTCCTCTATGTAGGTAGGACCTGCCGGAGCCAGATGACACAGATTAGGAGTTTTGGCCGACAGCTCGTTTGCGATATCCAGATTCAGCTCCACGCCCGCCTCTCTGGCAATGGCAGGCAGATGCAGCATGGAATTGGTGGAACAGCCAAGGGCCATATCCACCGTCAGCGCATTCAGGAAGGCATCCTTGGTCATAATATCCCTGGGCTTGATATCTTTTCTTACAAGCTCCATAATCTGCATGCCCGCATGCTTTGCCAGACGGATACGCTCAGAAAACACCGCCGGAATCGTACCGTTTCCCTTAAGGCCCATGCCGATAGCTTCTGTCAGACAGTTCATTGAATTAGCGGTATACATGCCGGAGCAGGAGCCGCAGGTAGGACACACCTTCTCCTCAAATTCAGACAGCTCCTCCAGGGTCATGGTTCCCGCAGCCACGCTTCCCACCGCTTCGAACATGGAGGACAGACTTCTCTTTTGTCCGTGCACCCGTCCCGCCAGCATAGGGCCGCCGGAGACAAAGATCGTGGGGATGTTCAGTCTTGCCGCCGCCATCAGAAGTCCGGGCACATTCTTGTCACAGTTAGGCACACACACCAGTCCGTCAAAGCCGTGGGCCATGGCCATACACTCCGTGCTGTCCGCAATCAGATCTCTTGTCACAAGGGAATATTTCATTCCCACATGTCCCATGGAAATGCCGTCGCACACTGCAATGGCCGGGAACACCACAGGCATTCCTCCCGCCATGGCAACTCCTATCTTCACAGCCTCCACAATTTTGTCAAGATTCATATGGCCGGGTACAATTTCATTGTAAGAGCTCACAATGCCGATCATGGGCCGGCTGCGCTCCTCCTCCGTGTAACCCAGCGCGTTGAATAAGCTTCTATGGGGCGCCTGTGCGGTGCCTGTCTTTACGGAATCGCTTCTCATCTTTCTATCCTCCACTTTTCTTATCTATTACCTTCTATTACCTCTATTGCCAATTTTACTGCCTGTGCCCTTAAAATCTCACCGGATGCGCTGTGCTAAAAGGTCTCCCATCTCACTGCAGCTTGTAAGGGTCATGCCCTGGGACATAATATCCTGCGTGCGGTATCCTTCCGAAAGCACCTGTTTTACGGCGTTCTCTATGGCCTGGGCCTCTTTGTCCAGATTAAAGCTGTAGCGCAGCATCATTGCGGCGCTGAGTATGGTTGCGATGGGATTTGCAATATTTTTTCCCGCAATGTCCGGCGCAGAGCCGTGGCTGGGCTCGTAAAGTCCGAAGCTGCTGTCGTTTAAGCTTGCGCTTGCCAGCATGCCGATGGAGCCGGTAACCATGCTGGCTTCATCGGAAAGAATATCGCCAAACATATTCTCCGTCAGAATCACGTCAAACTGAGCAGGATTTTTTACAAGCTGCATGGCGCAGTTGTCCACCAGCATATGCTCCAGGGTTACATCCGGATAATCCTCTGCCACCTCCTTGGTCACGCTTCTCCAAAGCCTGGAGGAATCCAATACGTTGGCCTTGTCCACGCTGGTCACCTTTTTACGGCGCTTTCTGGCAATCTCAAAGCCCTTTACCGCAATACGCCTTATTTCGTTCTCATCGTAGGTCAGGGTATCAATGGCCTTTCGGATGCCGTTTTCCTCTATGGTCTTTCTCTCACCAAAGTAAAGTCCTCCTGTCAGCTCCCGCACAATCACCATATCAAATCCTGCTCTGCTGATCTCCTCCTTCAAGGGACAGGCCCCTGCCAGCTCTTCATACAGCACCGCCGGGCGCAGGTTTGCAAAAAGGTTCAGCGATTTTCGCAAGGCCAAAAGCCCAGCCTCCGGCCTTCTGTCGGGGGGAAGCTGATACCAGGGTGAAGTGGTGGTATCTCCTCCGATGGAACCCATAAGCACTGCATCTGCCGCCTTGGCGTCCGCAACAGCCTCTTCTGTCAGGGGCACTCCATGGACGTCGATGGACGCTCCTCCCATCAAAATATCCTTAAACAAAATCTTATGGCCGTAAACATCAGCCGTCTTTTCCAGAATTTTTTTAGCTTCTCTTATAATCTCCGGTCCTATGCCATCCCCGGGAATGCAGACAATATGTAATTCCATAGTTTTCCTCATTTCTGCGCCGCCCTTTGCGCATTTTTTTCATTTTAACATAAAAGCAGCGCCTGAACAATGAGGCACTGCCTTTGCTTCTCCAGATATCTTCTTAATTTTCACCGGGCTTCTCTACGCGGCTGATTGCTGATTTCTCCATGGGGATACGGCAGTTCTTATTATTACCAAATTCAACGATTACAGTGTCGTCCGTAATATCAATGACAATGCCATAAAAGCCCGATGTAGTCAGCACACAGTCTCCCGTCTCCAGCGATGCAAGCATGGACGCAAGCCTTTTGCGCTCCTTTTTCTGGGGCCTCATAAAGAAGAAATACATTGCGCCGATCAGCACTGCATAAACAAGCAGTATTCCGATAAAGCTCACCGTGCTTCCAGCTGCACTGGCCGCCGCATCATCTGTTAACAATATTCCCATTGCTCCTCCATTCCGACGTTTTCCGCCTGTAAAAGTACTTCAAGTAATAATCATACACAAAATTTCTCACAGGGGCAAGTAGTTTTATAAAAATTTTACTCCTGGGGCGTGGACATGCGCTCTAATTTTTCCTTTTTGTACTGTGCAAACCGGTTTTCATCCAAAGCGGCTCTGATTTCCTCCATCATCGTGTTGTAAAAATACAGGTTGTGCAGCACACACAGACGCATTCCCAGCATCTCCTTTGCCTTCAGCAGATGTCTGATGTAGGCTCTTGAATACCGGCGACAGGCCGGACAGCCGCAGCCCTCCTCTATGGGTCTGTCATCCAGTTCATACTTTGCATTAAAAAGATTGATTTTTCCATGGTTCGTATACAAATGACCATGGCGGCCGTTTCTGGTGGGATACACACAGTCAAAAAAGTCAATGCCTCTCTCCACTCCCTCCAGAATATTGGCCGGAGTTCCCACTCCCATCAGATACGTAGGCTTATGATCCGGCAGATAGGGCACTACCTCCTCCAGAATATTGTACATTTCCTGATGGGTCTCTCCCACCGCCAGGCCGCCCACCGCATAGCCGTCCAGCTCCATTTCCGAAATCCGCTTTGCATGCTCGATCCTGATATCCGGGTAGACCGCTCCCTGGTTGATGCCAAACAAAAGCTGATTTGGATTGAGGGTATCCTCCAGAGCATTCAGCCGTTTCATTTCCTCCTTACAGCGGGCAAGCCACCTTGCCGTGCGGTCCACAGAGGCCTGCACATAGCTTCTCTCCGCCTTGCTGGGAGGGCATTCGTCAAAGGCCATGGCGATGGTGGACGCCAGATTGGACTGTATCTGCATGCTTTCCTCCGGTCCCATGAAAATCTTTCTGCCATCTATATGGGAATGAAAATAGACACCCTCCTCCTTGATTTTGCGCAGACCTGCCAGGGAAAACACCTGAAATCCCCCGGAATCTGTCAAAATAGGCTTGTCCCAGGACATAAATTTGTGGAGGCCGCCCAGCTGCCTGATAATCCGATCCCCCGGTCTTACATGAAGATGATAGGTGTTTGACAGCTCCACCTGCGTTTTGATCTCCTCCAAATCCTGTGTGGACACCGCCCCCTTGATAGCCGCGACGGTGCCCACATTCATAAATACAGGCGTCTCTATGACGCCGTGCACCGTTTTAAGCCGGGCGCGTTTTGCCCGTCCCTCCTTCTTGATCAATTCATACATTATCTAAATATTCCTCCCAAAATTCTTCCAGTGTGATGCCCTGTTTTGTGATCACCTCCGCCGCCTTCACTCCTACATAGCGGAAATGCCAGGGCTCATATTCAATTCCCGTGATGTATTCTTTCCCCTTTGGATAACGAAGGATAAAGCCGAATCTGCAGCTGTTTTCCGCAAGCCATTTTCCGGCCTCAGTGTCCCCAAAGCCTTCATCCAGGGACATATAGGTGCTGCAGACAATATCCAGAGCCAGTCCGATCTGGTGCTCGCTGGCCCCTGGCACGGTCACCGCCTGGCTGGAAAGCTGATACGCCTCCATATAGGACATTCCTTTGTTCATATACCGCTCAATTTTGCGGTTAAAAAGCATTTTCTGATACTCCAGGTCACGGTAAGGGGAACAGATCATCAAATCCACCCCGTCCTCCTCGGCCGCCTGGAGCATATCCAGCAGATCATCTATGATTCGTTCATCGCACTGCATGCTTCCCTTAATGGTGCCCAGGGTGAAGGTATAGTCCTCCGGAATGGAGTGCTGCTTGTTGATCAAAACAAGCCGCCAGTCATCCTTTGAAAACACATACTCCTGTTCCTCATCCGGCTGGGTTTTTCCGCCGCCTTGCGTACTGTCGTTCTGCGCATCCGAAGAAAGGCTGTTCCGCTGCGGAGTGTCCTCCAATATTTCAGACGCCTGATATTTATCCCCAATACTCATCCCGTGGGAAATTTCCAGCTGCTCATTTCCCTCCAGTACATCCTCGTCCTCTAAAATCTCCATATCCTCCAGATTGATCTGTGTCTCCTTAGCAAAAGACACTGTCCGGGAGGTCTGCCCTTCCCCGTTTGGGCTGTCAGAGCCCGTTTCCCCTGCAGAGATAAACAAGGGAAAGGAAAAGCTGCTGTATACGGCAAACAGCAGAAAGGACATGCACACCATCCCCAGGCGCTTTCCATTGTCCCGAAAATAGCCGGCCACATGAATCACCAGCCTCCAGAAAGCAATACCGGGAAGCACCAGCATCCGGCAAAAGCGGTTTCTTCTGCCAAACCTCACTACCGCTCTATGAAATTTTGTATTTTTTTTATCCCTCATTGGTAATCAGCCTTTTTTACAAACATCTTTTTATGATAATATCATACTTTTTCCTCATGTGCACCCTTTTTCTCCAAAAAAGTTGCGTTTTCCCATCCCATTGGCTATAATGTGGATTACAGTTTAAAATTCATTTCTGGAGGGAACCATATGGCAGGGTCAACTTTTGGAACCATATTTAAAATCACCACCTGGGGCGAGTCCCACGGCAAGGCCTTAGGCGTAGTCATAGACGGCTGTCCTGCCGGGCTTTCTTTGTGTGAAGAGGATATTCAATGCTACCTGGACCGCAGGAAGCCGGGTGCAACCAGCATCTCCACTCCCAGAAAGGAGGCGGATCAGGTAGAAATTCTCTCCGGCGTCTTTGAGGGACGCACCACCGGAACCCCTATTATGCTTATGGTGCGCAATACCTCCCAGATTTCAAGGGATTACAGTGAGATAGCCTCCTATTACCGTCCCGGACATGCGGACTATACCTTCGATCAAAAGTACGGCTTCCGGGATTACAGAGGGGGCGGACGCTCCTCCGGCAGGGAAACAGCAGGCCGCGTGGCCGCCGGAGCCATTGCCTGCAAAATATTAAAGCAGCTTGGGATTACCGTTTTTGCCTACACGCGCTCCATTGGACCAGTGGAAGCTGATCTTGCCCGCTTTGACAGGGAAGCTGCCCGAAACACCGCCACAGCCATGCCGGATTACCAGGCGGACAAAGAAGCCACAGCCTTTTTGGAGGAAACCAAACGGCACACAGACTCTGCCGGGGGCTGTATGGAATGTATTGTAGAGGGCGTTCCCGCCGGAATTGGAGATCCTGTATTTGAAAAGCTGGACGCCAGCCTTGCAAAAGCCATTATGTCCATAGGAGCGGTAAAAGCCGTAGAGATTGGGGACGGATGCAGCGTATCCGCAAAAAACGGCAGTCAAAATAACGACGCCTTCCGCATGAAGGACGGCCATGTGGTCAAGGCCACCAACCATGCAGGGGGAATTCTGGGCGGCATCAGCGACGGCGATACCATCCTGGTCAGAGCCTGGGTAAAGCCCACGCCTTCCATCTTCAGCAGTCAGCAGACAGTGAACAAAGCCGGGGAAGAGATTGATATCCAGATCAAAGGGCGCCACGACCCCGTCATCGTTCCCAGAGCGGTGGTGGTCATGGAATGTATGACCGCTCTCGTAATTCTGGACGCCATGATGGTAAATATGTCTGCCAGAATGGACTCCCTGGAGAAATTTTATGGAAGGCACCCTGAATAAGCAGATTTAAAAATGCGGATTTTCCCTTTCCAAAAGAGGTTATCCCATGATAGGTGATTGTGAAACTCGCTCCATGGCATCAAAAACTGGGCGTAATAACCAAAATAAGGGTGACTAGCCACTGCTTTGGAACCCGTTTTTGGT
>NZ_CEWDFQ010000076.1:0-11018 GCF_982438285.1 Acetatifactor sp.
ATAATAAAATCAACAAAAGAAAAGAGAAAAAGAAAACAGCAGAGGAAGGCTGAACAGCAAAGAAAAGCTGTAGAAAAAATCTAAGCAAAGGAGGTACGGTCCACCTAACACATAATTTTATGTATCATATAAATTAAAAATATTCTTCCATTGATGTACAAATGAATAAGGAACAAAAGAAAAGAAAAATCAAGTACACAGAAGAAAAGGTAACGAATCGCAAAAGAAGAAAGACATTGGACGTTACAGTACGCTAGTACAAAAGAGAAGTGGAAAGAGAACAAAAGAAGAAATGGAAGAAAGAAAATGGAGGAAGGTCCCTTGGATACAGCAGTCTGAGAGAGCGTATTGATTGAAAGATAATCGATACGCTCTTTTACATTGAAAGATTGAAATTTAAGATAAGTTTTTCTTTCTCCAGCTGGACATTGTGTTTTTGAAGTTTACTTTCTCCAACACATGGGATATAATAAAATCAAAGCTAAAGGAAACTTGAGATTTAAAGAATAGAAAGGGTGATTTATATGAATTTGGCGAAAATTTCTGCAAACGGTCAAATCACTGTACCAGTGGAAATCCGGCGGCAGCTTGGTCTGAAATCCGGTGACAAAATGCTGTTTTTCCAAAATCAAAATGGGGAAATTGTTGTCAGCAACGCTTCGGCAGCGGCTATCCGAAAAGCGCAGGCTGCTTTCGCCGGGGCAGCCGAAGCGATGGGAGTTTCCAGTGAAGATGATGTTCAGGCGCTTATAGATGAAGTGCGCTACGGAAAGGAACGGTAAATGCGGATACTGATAGACACAAACATTTTGTTTTCCGCATTGGTCTTTCCTTGCTCAAAACCGGCAAGGGCCTTATTCTATATCGCGGATAATCACGAAATTGTTTTATGTGACCGAAACATTGCGGAGCTGCGGGATATTCTTGGACGGAAAGCGCCGCAATATCTGCCAGATGCGGAGGTGCTGCTTGCAGAAATGTCCTATGAGTTAATTCCTGCGGTAGACTATGCGGAAAAGCTTATACGCGACGCGAAGGATCAGCCTATCTTAAATGCAGCCATTGTGTCGGATGTAGATATCATTCTCACTGGAGACAAAGATTTTCTTAGTCTGGGCATGGAACATCCAAAGTGCATGACTGTTGCACAGTTCTTTGAAAGTGAAGGTGTAGAGGAATAATTTCTGCGTTGAGAAACTCCAACGTGCGAAATAGAAACCAACTATTTTTGTCTACGCCCCAAGATTCTTCTCATTTCGTATGGAAACACCGTAACGGAGTGTCTTGTATACGGTTACACCTATCTCGAACAGGGTAATTGCGACAATAAATGTAAGAAGTCCATTGGATACCATATCGGCATTCCAGTAAGTGAGAAATTCAGCGCCGGAATCTGCTTTATCACCCAATGCCATCTCAAGCTCAAGCCCAAAATTCGGATTCCAAATGGGTAAAACCTTCAGCACAACAATGCCAAGCAGAATTTGAAGTGCCCCACACACTATATTACTGATCATTACCAGACTGCAGTAGACCCCGACGATCAGGCGCAATATCTCGTCTGCAAGACCAATCAGCAGGCTTAGTATAAAGACGGGAAGGACGATTCCCCATTGCTCCAGATTGAAAACGGGTACGATTGTTACGGTTTCGCCTTCCGTAAGGAACGCAGCAAAGAAATTGGGGGCAAAAATCAGCAATACACTGAAAATAACGATAAACACAATGCCTGCAATGCTGTCTCCCCGGCTTATAATCGCTTTTTTATCGGGCACAGGCTCCAAAAATTTTGGCGTCCACCGGAAGGCCGCTGTTTTCTTTTCCTCTGACAGGCTTTTTACGGACCATTTTTCCGCTTTTTTCATCTCTAACTGAATCTTTTTTCTCTCCATGATGGCGAAAGTCAAGGTCACTGCACCGAATGCGGCCACACAGGACAGGAGGGCATCCGTAATCCCATTAATTAGACCGTCGACAATAGCGCGGATAATGACAGGGGCAGCGTTCTGCGAAGTAACTGCGGGCATTTCTCCTATGGCACTTATCAGAGAAATCCCCAAAATGGGTATGGCAGCGCAGATGAAAACCACCTTGACAAACCACAGATAGGTGTCAAAATATTCCGGCCCAATCAGATATCTTTGATCGCTCTGATATTGTTTGGCAAATTCAGCAGGATCGCCAAGCTCAGTCAGCACCTCTTCCATGGAGCCCTTATCCGTATACATATCGCTGATCAGCTCTTCCAGCTCCATACGCACTTCCTCTCGCTGAGCTTTTGGAAGCCGGCGGATCACCTGATAAATATATCGGTCCATATAGTCTTTTTCATTTGGTGTCATGCTTCTTCCTCCTTTAACAGCCGCTCCATTCCGGCGGATAAATTCTGCCAATATGTTTTCAGCTTCTCATAAATTTCCGTTCCATATTCTGTCCGTTGATAATATTTTCTCGGTTTCGCACCGCAGGTTTCCCATTTGCTTTCCAAAAGCCCCTGATTCTCCAGCCGGCGAAGGAGAGGGTACAAGGTGTTGGGATCAATGGCAACGCCTTTTTCTTCCAAACTCTGTACCAAAGCGTATCCATATTTTGGCTCCTTCATCTGACTGAGTACGCTGATTGTCAGCGTTCCTCTGCGAAGCTCCAAAAGCAAGGTGGATAATAAATCTTTTTCTTCTCCCATCAGCGTCACCTCCTGATGGCATTATACTGTATGACACACTATATTGTCAATATATGAATATATTGTATTTGAAAATGATGTCAGGAATTATATACTGTACAGTTCTGCTGGCAATGACATACCGGATTTCTGTGCAATCTTAAAGATTGAACATTTTGTGTAATAATGATACAATACACTTGTCTATTACAAGCGTGCCTTTTGAAGATTGGGGGATTTTGTACAGATTCCGCAAAAAAAACTTGCGGAATTTGTATAAAATATGAGATTCAAAGGATGTGCTCCAAGTTTTATAAAGAAAAGAGGGATAAAGGTGAAAGGAAAAAAACCGAAGGAAACTGTTGTTAAGGGAAAAGTGAAAAGAAAACGTTTTTTGTCCTTTTCCAAAAAGCTGGTAGCGCTTTGCCAGATACCTATGCTGGTGCTGTGCGCTGTGATCACGGTTTACAGTGCCAGAGCGCTCCAGACGGGAATCGAGGGGGAAATTGAGAAATCGCTGCAGATTGTGGCTGCCAGCGTAAACGAGACGTATACAAATCTGTATGAGGGGGATTACAAGAAGGGCCAGAGCGGAAGGGTCACAAAGGGGGATGCGACTATTTCAGGCGATACGCAGCTGATCGACGGCCTGAAGGAAAAGACGGGCTTTGAGGTCTCGCTTTTTTTTGACAATATGAGGCTGATCACGACTATTCAGAATGAGAACGGCTCCAGGGTTAATGGAACAGGGATTGCATCCGAGCAGTATGCCCAAATCAGAGAGGGACAGGTTCTGTTTTTAAAGGATTCTGAGATCAGCGGGCGGGAATATTATGTTTATTATCAGCCCCTGGTTAATTCGGACGGCTCTGTCATCGGAGCAGTGGAAGCCGCCATGGAGGCCTCTGCAGTCAGAGAGCTGATAGACGGGCAGATTCTGCAGATGGTGATCTTTTCTCTGGTTTTTGTGGTCATAGCGGCGGCGCTTGTGATGATCCTGTCCAGAAGAATGGTTTCCGCCATGCAGAAAATCAAGGGATATCTTGTAAGGATCATGAAGGGAGAGCTGGATGCGCAGCCGGATGCCAGGCTGCTTCAGAAGAAGGACGAGCTGGGAGACATCTACCGGATCTGCGTGCGCTTAAGGCAGGCGTTATATGATATTGTAAACAATATAAAGGAATCCACAGATAATTTAGTCCTTTCCGCGGATAAGCTGACAGATATGGCGCAGACCACCCAGAGCGCCGTGGGCGGCGTTTTAGGAGCCGTGGGAGAAATCGCGTCGGGGGCAAAGACCCAGGCGGAGGGGACAGCAGAAGCAAACGACAATGTGATTAAGATCGGGGAGCAGATTGCCAAAATCACGGAGGAGGTGGATTCCCTTGCGGGATATGCCGGGCAGATGAACCAGGCGGAAAAGGAATCAGAAAAAAATATCAATGAGCTGAGCGCATACAACGCGGACACAAGGGATTTTGTCCAGGGAGCGGCAGAGCAGATCACAGCCATGAATAAATCTGTGCAAAGCATTAATGCTGCGGTGGGAATGATACGCTCTATTGCGGAGGAGACGGATCTTTTGTCCTTAAATGCCAGCATCGAGGCCGCCCGTGCGGGAGCATCGGGAAGGGGCTTCAGTGTAGTTGCGGAGCAGATATGCAAGCTGGCAGATCAGTCAAACAGTTCGGCCAGGGAAATTGAGCAGATGGCGGAAGAAATTTTAAAGACCTCTCAGAGGATGGTCGAGATCATGGGGCAGGTTACCTCCAGCATGGAGCGCCAGCAGGAAAAGCTTGAGGATACAAAAAAGCAGTATGCCGCAGTTTCCCGGGGGGGTAGAGAATTCGTTTACCCATATAGAAGGGATCAAAAAGAGTATAGATGAGCTGGGCGGCTTCGGGGCGGCCATCCGCACCGCAGTGGGGGGCCTTGCCCAGATATCCGGGCAGACCGCGTCCTTTGCCGGAGACACTATGGAGACGGTACAGGGCGTCAGCGATACCATGAGCGGGCTGGAGGCTTCTTCCAAGGAGCTTACCGGACTTGCGGACCAACTGAAAGAGAATCTGGTAATTTTCAGAATGTAGCCTGCAGACAAGCTTTTTCCAGTAGAAAAAGGGCAGGACTTAAGTTATAATGTTCTGGACGAGAGAAAGCTTATTTGGAGGATGGCCATGGAACAAAAGAATCAGACACAGCTAGACAGGAGAGAAGAGCGCAGAAAAAGGCGTCAGAGGAACCAGATTGCCGCATACATAGTATTGATTTTAATGATTGCAGCAGTGGCTGCCGGCATTGTGTTTCTGGTGCGCTTCCTTGCAGAAAACAGCAGGGGGGAGGAGACGGCAGTGGACAATCAGGCCAAGGTGGAGGAAATACTGGCCACTGAGGAAACCATACAGATGCAGGAGCCGTCAGAGCCGGTGGAAGAGCTCAGTTCCGAGCAGAGGCTGGATGAAATCGTAAATGCGGGGATAGAGGTAATGCCCCTGGAAGATAAGGTGGCAGGACTGTTTATTGTGGAGCCGGAGGCCATCACAGGAGTGTCCGCCGCAGTGCAGGCCGGGGAGGGAACCCAGGAAGCTTTAGCACAATATGCGGTGGGCGGACTGGTTTACTTCAGCAAAAACATACAGTCGAAAGATCAGCTGACCCAGATGATTGACAACACACTGCTTTATACCAAGTATCCGCTGTTTATTGCTGTGGATGAGGAGGGCGGAAGCGTCGCACGGGTGGCGGACGCAGGTCTTGGCCAGACGGTGGATTCTGCCCAGACCATAGGAGAGAGCGGCGATCCCAACAACGCCTACCAGGCGGGACTTACCATAGGGGGCTATCTGGCGGAGTTTGGCTTTAACCTTGATTTTGCGCCGGTTGCAGATTTGGCAAATGTGGAAAACAGCGTCATGGAAGGCCGCTCCTACGGTTCGGATGCCGCCGCTGTGTCTCCTTTTGTAACGTCGATGGTACAGGGACTTTCGGAGCAAAATGTGACGGCGTGCCTGAAGCATTTTCCGGGAATCGGAAGCTCAATCCAGGATACCCATGACGGACTGGCCGCTACGGATAGAAGTGCAGAGGAGTTCAGGGCACAGGAGTTTACTGTGTTCCAGGCCGGAATTGACGCTGGGGCGGAAATGATTATGGTGGGACATGTGGCTGCGCCGTCCTTAACCGGAGACAATACGCCTTGTTCTCTTTCCCAGGCTGTGGTGACGGATATACTGCGAAATGAGATGAATTATGATGGCGTTATTATCACGGACGCCTTGAATATGTCTGCCATTTTCCAGTATTATTCAGCAGATGAGGCAGCTGTGCTGGCACTGCGGGCCGGCTGCGATATGCTGCTGATGCCGGAGGACTTTGAAGCAGCCTACAATGGTGTGCTTCAGGCGGTGCAGGAGGGCACCATTTCCGAGGAGCGTATCAATGATTCCTTAAGAAGGATTTACCGGATCAAGTATGCGGATAAGGTGGTGGAAACAGATGAGCTTTCAATTAACCCAGAATGAGCCATGCCTTATCTTTGTGGGAAAAGACGAGCCGGAAGCGGTGAAGATAGCTTCTCAAAATTTAAGGAAGGATATCGGCCGTGTGCTTGGAATTTCGGCAGCTTCCACAGAGGATGGAGGGAAAGCCCATATTTTCATTGAGACCTTAAAGGATTTGAGGGAGGCTTCTCAAAACCGGGCAGAGCTTAAGGCGCTTTTTGATGAGAAAGGAATGGTCAGAAAGGAAGCGTATCTTTTATTGGTAAAGGAGGGCAGGCTGTTTATTTCCGGCAGTGACAGAAGAGGGACGGTGTACGGAATCTATGAGCTTTGCCGGATGCTTGGAGTCTCTCCCTGGCAGTTCTGGGCGGATGTGCCTGTCAGGGAAAGACAGGCGTTTTCGCTGCCGGAAGGATTTGAAAAAATGGATTATCCTTCTGTGGAGTACAGAGGAATTTTTATCAATGACGAGGAAGAGCTGGAGGACTGGGTAAAGGGCCATATGGGGGAGGACACCATCGGGGTGAAAACCTATGAGAAGGTGTTTGAGCTTCTCTTAAGGCTGAAGGGAAACTATATCTGGCCTGCCATGCATGTGAATTCCTTTAATGTTAAAAAGGAAAACGGAGCCCTTGCGGAGAGGATGGGAATCGTGGTGGGAACAAGCCACTGTGATATGTTGATGCGCTCCAACAACAGAGAGTGGAAGCCCTGGCTTGCCAAAAAGGGATATGAAAATGTGCTCTATGACTATTCTCTGCCAGGCCGAAACCGGGAAATTCTGCAGGAATACTGGCAGGAGAGCGTGGAGCAGAACAAGGATTTTGAGACGTGCTACACGCTTGGCATGAGAGGAATCCACGACTCCGGCTTTGAGACCAGCGCTCTTGTGTATCATACGCCGGAGGAGGAGAAGGAGGCCAAGATACAGCTTTTGTCCCAGATCATCAAGGATCAGAGGAATATTTTGGAAAAGACCCTGGGAAGGGATACCATGATGACCTTTGTGCCCTACAAGGAGGTGCTTCCTCTCTATGACGGAGGGCTTGAGGTGCCGGAGGACATCACTCTGGTATGGTCCAATGACAATTATGGCTATATCCGTCGGTATCCATCCAAAAAGGAGCAGAAAAGAAGCGGGGGAAACGGGATTTATTACCACAATTCCTACTGGGCGCCCCCCAGCATGTCTTATGTGTTTTTGTGCTCCATTCCCCTGGCGCATACCAGAAACGAGCTGAAAAAGGCCTACGAACAGGGAATCCGCAAGCTGTGGGTGCTCAACTGCGGCGCCATAAAGCCCTTAGAGCAGGAGATCACGTTCTTTTTGCAGCTTGCCTGGGATATAGGAAAGGAGACGGATTCCACCCGGGATGTGGAGGCCTGGACGGCACAGTGGATTGACGAAAATTTCCAGGGCGGCATAGGAAGGGAAGCGGCGGAGCTTTTAAATGATTTCTCCCAGCTTACCAATGTGAGAAAGCTGGAAAATATGGACACGGACGCTTTTTCCCAGACTGCCTACGGCGATGAGGCGGCGGTGCGCATCCACAGGTACGAGGAACTGTTTGACCGGGGAAATGCCTTGTATGAGAGACTGCAGGAGAAAGAAAAGGACGCTTTTTTCCAGCTGGTGCTTCTGCGGATTCATGCGGCTTACTTTACCAATCTGCAGTATTACTATGGGGACAGAAGCACTTTATCCTGCACTCAGGGAAAGCTTAAGGCAGCCGCAGAGTATGTGGGGCTTTGCAGAGCCTTTGATGATGCCAGAAGAAAGCTTATTTATTACTATAATAAAAAAATGGCGGGGGGAAAATGGGACGGCATCTTAAATCCGGAAGGGTTTCCACCTCCAAGGGCGGCCATGCTGCCAGTGTGCACCCCTCCCCTTTCCCTGAAGGGAAGAGAAGATGGCAAAAGTCCTATGATTGTCACTGTCTGGAATGAGGAAGAATCCCTTTTGTTTACAAAACCCGGCGTCAAGTGGTTTGAGATCGGAAACGGGACGGATGGAGAATTTGAGTTTGAAATACAGGCGCCGGATTTTGTGCGTCTGCCTGACTTTGCCGGGGAGGGCTTTGCGGAAGCATATCCCGAAGTCAGCGGCTCCCGGCACGGCACTTTTATTGTCAGGGGAAGGACAGAAACAGAAAAAAGGATTCTGGTACAGGTGGATGATGTTAAGGAGGACAGACAAGGCAGCATTTTTGTCCGTTGTTTGGCGGATGGAAGCTGTGTGGAGATTCCCATAAGGATTCGTTCGGTTCCCACCCATTGCAGAAATCTGGAGGAGGACGGCATAGTGTGCGTGGAGGCTGACAGAGCGGCCAGTCCGGATTTTCATCTGGTCAGACGGCTGGGAAGAGGCTGGGGAAATCTGATGGAGGCCGAAAACTTTGCAGAAAGCACATTGGAAGGAAGGACACCCCTTTCCTACCCCTTTTATGTGACGTCTGCAGGAGAATTTCTGCTGGAAATCCACAGATTTCCTTCCCTTGACTCCGCAGGCCGCATCCGCATCGGTGTGTCGGTTGACGGCTCTTCTATCCAGATCGTGGAATCCAAGAGTACTGACGAGTGGAGAGGAACCTGGAAGCGTAATGTGCTCAACAATGTGGAACGATTGTATCTTAAGCTGCCTTATCTTGAACCCGGAGAACACCAGATTTCTTTTTATGGGGTAGACAGATATTTTGCCTTTACGCGTTTTGTGATTTATACCAGAGAGCGCAGAGAGAATAATTTTGTGGGTATGAAGGGGAAACAGTCCCTTCCCAGGCGTTGGAATGTGGAAGCATGGTCCAGGGAGTTTTATGGAGAGATTGACCTAAGGCCAAGACCTATTGTGTATGCCCAGGTGGAAAAGGAGGAGGATGGACTGGCGGTTACAGGTCTTGTGAAAAAGGATGCGTATTACGCTGGCCAGGTGGAACCGGAATACTATTTCACTCAGGGCAGCGCAGTGTTCCAGGAAAGGGATGGAAGCATACGGATCGATGCAGCGTCGGCGCTGGCTTTCAGTCCCTATGCCTTTACCATGGGAAAACATTGGAGGTATTGCAGCAGCGAATCCTATGGGCGGAGCGGACTTGCCATGTACATCAGGCAGCCGGGGCTTGTGTGGGAGGGCACGGAGGAAGCCCCTTCCTTAAATTACAGGGTTCGGTGTGACGGAGGCGTTTACACTTTGTGGCTGCTTGCCAAGTTCAACGATAAAGAGGAGGCGTTTCTGGCAGCAGGCGTGGATGGGAAACCTATTTCCCGGGAGCATCTTTACGGTGGAGGCTGTCTTTGGAGGTATGAGGCGGAGCAGATCTACCGGTATGTACCCCTGTGGCGGGAACAGCTTCCTTCGGGAGAGCATCTTTTGTCCTTGTATGCTCTTTGCTCAGGTCTGCGTTATGACAGAATTTATCTGACCAGGGGTGAGGAGCTGCCGCCCACAGATCTTTTGTGGCGGCAGGAACAGGCATGAGAGAAATATTGTAAAACCGGAATAAGAATTAGGCGTTTGCGAAACTCGCTGACAAAGCCACGAATCTGGTCATAATAACCAAAAACGGGTTCCGAAGCAGTAGCTAGTCACCCTTATTTTGGTTATTATGCCCAGTTTCTGATATCAGGGAGCGAGTTTCGCAATTGCCTGCTAGAATAAGAATAAAAGAAAAGAAAGGGCGGAAAATGAAAAAAGAAAGAGATTGGAGCGGCTTACATTTTGGAGTGGATTACTATCCGGAGCACTGGCCCAGGGAGCGCTGGGAGACGGATGCGGCGCTTATGCAGGAAATGGGCATACAGGTAGCGAGGCTTGGAGAATTTTCCTGGCACAAGATGGAGCCCAGGGAAGGAGAATATGATTTTGCATGGCTGGATGAGGCTGTTTCCCTGCTTGGCAGATACGGCATTTCCGTGATACTCGGCACGCCTACTGCCGCGCCCCCGGCCTGGCTGGTGAACAAATATCCTGAGATACTTCCCATGGACAGACAGGGCAGAAGAAGAGGCTTTGGCGGCAGGCATCATGACTGCCAGTCCAATCCTGTCTACCGCAGGTATGTGGAGGCTCTTGTGACCGCCATGGCTTCGCATTTTGCCGAAAATCCAAATGTGGCAGGCTGGCAGACGGACAATGAACTGGGCAATTCCCACGGGGATCTGTGTATGTGTCCCTCCTGCAGAAGGAGCTTTCAGGGATGGCTGGAGAAAAAATACGGCACTGTGGAGGCGCTGAATCAGGCATGGGGGACGGCCTTCTGGAGCCAGGAGTATAATTCCTTTGAGGAGGTGTTTACGCCTCTTGTGACGGTGACAGGGGAAAATCCCTCCGCCATGCTGGACTGGAAGTGCTTCTGTTCGGATTTGGTGGTGGAGTTTCAGCAGGTTCAAATTGACATTATAAGAAGGATATGTCCCCACCACTTTATCACCCACAACTGTATGGGGTTTGCGGATAAGGTGAATTATTTTGATCTGACAAGGTCCCTTGACTTTGCCAGCCATGACCAGTATCCCGGAGGATACTATGGAAAGATGCCCAGTGAGGATGGTGTGCTTATGGCGGCCAATCTGGATATGACCAGGGGCTTTAAGGGGCAGTCCTTTTGGATTATGGAGCAGCAGTCCGGCATGACGGGCTGGCAGATCATGGGCAGAAGTCCCATGCCGGGACAGCTTGCGGCCTGGGCGGCCCAGTCTGTGGCCCACGGGGCGGACTGCGTGGTGTTTTTCAGATGGAGAAGCTGCTGCATAGGGACGGAGCAGTATTGGCACGGTATTCTGCCCCACAGCGGGAGGCCGGGGAGAAGGTATCAGGAGTTGAAAGACATGATAGGGAAGCTGGCACCCCATATGGA
>NZ_CEWDFQ010000077.1:0-11018 GCF_982438285.1 Acetatifactor sp.
ACCATTCTTTTCCGATTTTTTCAATTTTATGTTGTGAAATTGAACAATATTTTCTGTTTTTCACAAAATAATTGTGCATTTTTTATATAATATCACGGTATCATCGATTTCTATCGACATTTTTTTGTAAAAAAAGGCTCCCTACTGTAAAATACAGCAGAAAGCCTTTCTCTTAAAAATATGGTCTTTCGTAAGCACTTACATCTCCAGTATTCTCTTTTCCCCTTTTCCAGCTTGGGGGCATCCGTCCCTCCATTCCAGAAAACCGCCCCGGTCAATGCTGCCATCCTCATTTCTGCGGATTCCGCCATGAATAGCCTTCTCCACATCCAGGGAAACAAACCCGGATATTTGAGCCGTCTCTCCCTGGGCATTGACGCTTTTTTCTCCGTCAAAGTAAAAATTGGACGCTCCAAAAATCTTTTCCGGTCTCTGGCTCCCTCTTCCCTCCAGCTTGTCCGGCACCGTATTGTTATCCTTAAAAGAAAGGATATTCCAGGCGTAAAAATCCGTGTCCGAAGCATCTGTGGTAAACAGCGCCACGTTATGGGATTCGTTGTTATAGGCAATGGAATTTTCAATCTTTACATCCGGGCAGCTGTTGGAGTCGATTCCCTTTTCTCCATTTGCAAAGGCAATGCAGCCCTTCAGCACATGGCCTCCTGCAAGGCTGGAGCCTCCCAGCTTAAACCCGTTTCCCAGCCCCACATGGCGCTCCTTTCCATTCTTATCCAGCACATAGCCGTTTTTAAAGGCGATGCAGTTTTTTATGGTCACTGCACCGATAGGGCCCGTCTCCACCTTGGCGAACAAATCAAAGCCATCGTCCGCATTGTAGGCCGAAATACAGCCCTCGAATACATTGCCAGGCCCTGTGGTAATCTTAGCCGCAAAGCCGTCCGAGTCCGTATAGCCTCCGTCCGCATTCAGGCAGGAGGTACAGTTTAAGATATGATTGCAGCAAGGCCACTCTTCCCTGGAATCCAGCTCCTGATAACGGCTGATCTGCAGTCCCGTATTGCCGTTTTCATAGACCCGCACATCCTCCACCAGATGGAAGCTTCCGCACAGGCGTATCCCGTTTGCGCCATTCTTGGAGCGGGTCACGTCAAAGCCCTTGAACTGCCAGTGATGGCCTCTCACCGCCATGCCCTCCGCCCTGCCGCCAAAATCAAGCACCGGCCGCTCCTTTTCTCCAAAAGCCGCTTGGAGCACAATGGGATTTCCAGGCTCTCCGTCCATGCCAGGGGGAATCACCAGGGGCGCGTCCAGAGGGTAGCGTCCTCCCAGCAAAAGAAGCTTTTGTCCCGGCAGGGCCTGTCGCACGGCGCTGTAAATATCCAGCGGGTCCAGCCGGGTTCCCGCCCCCTCAGGGGTTCCACAGGGTCCCACATAAACTGTTTTTGCTCCGCCCGCCTCCGTATGGCAGTGCACAGAAAAGGAAATCTGCCTGGGCTCACAGGAGTCAAACCGCTCATAGGCAGAGGGCTTATACTCCGGGTCTGGCATAAAGCACAGGTCAAAGCAGTTTTGCCCTTCCTTAAGGGAAATCGTTACACGGCTCTTTTCCTTCGCCTTCATCCTCACATTGCCTGCCAGCATTTCCCCGCTTTGCTTATCCCGCACATTCAATAAGCCGTCACAGTTGCTGCAGCAGACCAGGAGATACTCCTTCCTGTTAGCCACATCTGCAGACAAAACCCGAAAATCCGGCGTAATATAAGAGAGGGGCGGTGGACAGGTTTTTTCGTCCTCCTTGGGAGGAATGGTTGTAAGCTTCACGTTCCGCACCGCTATTTTGGCATTTCTGGCAGCAAAGAAGCCAACGTAAATCCTGCCATTATCCAGTCTGGTCAGTTCGTCAGTACCGTCCTCCCGGTAAAAGACCTTTGCCGTCTCTGTTCCCTGGGCATCCCTGTAGCTTAGTCTATAGCCATTGTTGTCTCTTTTTATTCCCAGATGAAAAGCCGTGAGCTGCTCCATATCATTCAGCACGCCATCCGCATTGGTATAGCCTCCCGCCAGGTTATAGGTTCCGGGAGGAAGGCCCTTGCGGGCCGCTGCAGTTTCCAGGGGATGGGAACGGGAGACAAAGCCCTTAAGCGGCTGGCCACAGGCAAGCAAATCCGGCGTAACGCCCTTCTTTTCTATGGCGCAGACGCCCAAGTTCATCACATAGCGGTCTCCCCCGTCAGAGACCTTGTTTTTCTCCCTGTCATAGCAGTACACATTTTTCGTCACCGCCGCCATATAGGAATTGTTCCAAAAGCTCTTTTCATCCCCGTTTTCCCCAATACTGTCACAAGCCATCAGCCCGAAGCCATCCTGGCCATTGGAAAAGGTCCAGCTTTCCACAAGCACATCTGCACAAAGGGTAAAGTTTTCCTGTTCAGGGTCGATCACCGTGTAATAAAAGGCAAGTCCGTCCGTGGAGGCGGGAACCAGCTTTCCCTTGCCTCCCAGACACCAAAGGGACAGATTTTCTTCCTCCAGGCTGCCGCTGTACCCGTTATATCTTGTATCCACACTGGTTCCATAGGTCACAAAATTCCATTTCCGCTTTTTCTCGCCCATAGAATCTCCCCTCTGCCCCAAAGAATACGCAGCCATCGATTCTCAATCGTTATACC
Organism: Acetatifactor sp.; assembly: GCF_982438285.1. Lineage (NCBI taxonomy): Bacteria > Bacillati > Bacillota > Clostridia > Lachnospirales > Lachnospiraceae > Acetatifactor > Acetatifactor sp. The sequence goes on from NZ_CEWDFQ010000077.1 coordinate 2,631, forward strand.
TGAAATAGTCAAAATCCGCCGGCTTTCTGCTGCCGCAGCCGCCATTGTTTGCATAAATTCCAACCAGAGTTCCGGTATGGCGCTTAGGGTCGTCCGGCACTCCCTCGTCGCACAGATAAATGCAGTTTTCCAGCATTCCTACCTGCATCCATTCCTTTCCGTCATAGCCGTAGTAGAAGGTTCTGGTAAGCTTTTCCACCACTACCTTTAAAAATACAGGGCCCTCCTGCACATCCTCGATCTCAGCCACAAGCTCTTCCCCGTGATTTCGGTTGATCACAAGCTGTATCTTTCGTCCCTCCTCATAGCAGACCGCACACCTTGCATAGGTGGCTGTGCTGTAATAGCAGGCCAGCCCCGCCTGCTCCCCGTTTTTATCGGGATAAAACTCCACCTTGGTTTCCGCCTCATAGGAAAGCTCCTGCTCTCTGCGCAGCAGCGTGTTTTTCGCCCGGATTTCGTTGAGCTGCCCGTCTCTGGTCCAAATCCGGAACCATCCCGGTCTCTCCGTCAAAGACCATGAGCCGTTGTCAGGGTTTCTCACAAATTCCCATTCCAGATTCAGCTTTGTATCGTTAAAGTCATCAAACAGGTTTCTCTCAAACACACACTCCGGCAGATCCGGCGCCTCCTGCTCTGTGCTGGGGCCTTTCCCCTCATTTATGGTAAACCATCCATCTTTCGTCCACTGTACCGGGTCCATTGCAGACTCTCTTCCCACAGTGGTATAGTTGCCTGAGTTTGGCCGCCCGCAAAGATAATAGCACCACCATTGGCCGTTCTGATCCTGGACAAGCTTGCCGTGTCCCGCCCTCTGTATGGGCGCCTTAGGATCCTTCTGGCGCATCACAGGATTATAGGGAGAGCATTCATAGGGGCCGAACAGTTCTCTGCTTCTTCCCACATTGATGCCATGGCCGTAGCCTGTGCCTCCCTCCGCAACAATGGCGTAATACCAGCCGTCCTTTTTCATAATATGGGGGCCTTCCGAGCAGCGCTCCCCTGTGCCCTCCCATGCGGTGCGGGCCGGTCCCGTCACCTTAAGGCCATCCTCACTTAAAGGCACCGCCTGGGCTGCCTTTGCAATGATCATATATTTGCTGCCGTCATCGTCCACAAACAAAGAAGGATCGATATCATCCACCTCAAGACAAACCGGCTTGCTGTAAGGTCCTTCCGGCCTGTCGGACACCATCACCAGTTGTCTGCGCATTACATTATTGTCTCTTTTTCCGTCCGCATTGAGACGCAGCGTGGCGTAAATATAAAATTTTCCGTCCACATATTCTATATCAGGCGCCCAAATTCCATGGGAATCCTTAATATCGCTGATATCCAGCCATTCCGGATTGGTTATGGCATGGCCGACAATATGCCAGTGCACCATATCTCTGGAATGAGAGATGGGAATTGCGGGAAAATACTGAAAGCTGGAATTTACCATGTAATAATCATCGCCCACTCTGATTACGGAAGGATCTGGGAAAAAGCCCCTCTGCACCGGATTGTGATACTTTCTTTTTTCGCTCATTTCGACCTCTTTCCTGCACCATTTTTCGATGCCGCATATTTCAGTTTTATTTTATCCCCCAGTCTTTGTCCTGTCGTGTCAAAACAGCGCATCTTTATGCCAATTATTGTCCCCATTTTCCGCAAGCAAAAAAGCGTGCCCAACGGGGAGCTTTCTCCCCATGCAGCACGCTTTTGGCGCATCACTCTATTTTTGAGAAAACGGCTTACATCATGCCGCCCATTCCGCCTGCCCCGGCGGGCATCGCGGGAGTTTCCTCCTTGATATTTGCCACTACGCTCTCTGTGGTCAGCAGTGTGCTTGCAACGCTGGTTGCATTCTGCAGTGCGCTTCTGGTAACCTTTGCGGGGTCCAGAATACCTGCCTTCACCATATCCACATACTCCTCCTTCAAAGCGTCAAAGCCAACGCCTTCCTCGGATTCCTTTACTCTGTTGATAATCACGCTGCCTTCCAGTCCTGCGTTTGCTACGATATGATACAGAGGCGCCTCAAGGGCCTTCAGCACAATGCCTGCGCCTGTCTTCTCGTCGCCTTCCAGGGTAGCCGCAAGCTTCTCAACCTCTTTGGAGGCATGAATGTATGCGGAACCGCCGCCGCAGATAATACCTTCCTCCACTGCCGCTCTGGTTGCTGCAAGAGCATCCTCCAGACGAAGCTTTGCCTCCTTCATCTCGGTCTCCGTAGCAGCACCCACACGGATCACTGCAACGCCGCCTGCCAGCTTCGCCAGTCTCTCCTGAAGTTTTTCTTTATCAAAGTCGGAGGTAGTCTCCTCAATCTGATTCTTAATCTGTGCAATTCTGGACTGAATGGCCGATTTCTCGCCTTCGCCGTCCACGATCACAGTATTTTCCTTCTGAACCTTTACGGATTTTGCACGGCCCAGCATATCCATGGTGGTGTCCTTCAGCTCATAGCCAAGCTCGGAGCTGATCACCTTGCCTCCGGTCAAAATTGCAATATCCTCAAGCATTGCCTTTCTTCTGTCGCCATAACCAGGCGCCTTCACTGCAACTACATTGAAGGTTCCGCGCAGCTTGTTGACGATCAGTGTGGTCAGTGCCTCGCCCTCTACATCCTCTGCGATGATAAGCAGCTTTGCGCCGGACTGCACGATCTGCTCAAGCAGAGGCAGAATCTCCTGAATATTGGAAATCTTCTTATCGGTGATGAGGATATAAGGATTGTCTAAAACAGCCTCCATCTTATCCATATCCGTAGCCATGTATGCGGAAATATAGCCTCTGTCAAACTGCATGCCTTCCACCAGATCCAGCTCGGTCTGCATGGTCTTGGACTCCTCGATGGTGATTACGCCGTCTCCGCTTACCTTCTCCATTGCGTCAGCCACCAGCTGTCCTACCTCGTCGTCTCCTGCAGAGATTGCAGCTACTCTTGCAATGTGATTCTTGCCGTCCACCTTCTGGCTCATCTTGGCGATAGCCGCAACCGCACATTCGGTGGCTTTCTTCATGCCTTTTCTTAAGATAATGGGATTTGCGCCTGCAGCCAGATTCTTCATGCCTGCGTTTACCATAGCCTGTGCCAGAACTGTTGCCGTTGTGGTACCGTCGCCTGCCACATCATTGGTCTTGGTGGCAACCTCCTTCACAAGCTGCGCTCCCATATTTTCAAATGCGTCTGCCAGCTCGATCTCCTTTGCGATGGTAACGCCGTCATTGGTAATCAGGGGTGAGCCGAAGGATTTGTCCAAAACTACATTTCTTCCCTTAGGTCCAAGAGTCACCCTTACTGTGTCAGCCAGCTGGTTTACGCCGGACTCCAATGCCTTACGTGCTTCCGCACCGTATTTTATTTCCTTTGCCATTTCAATACGCCTCCATGTTTTTATTCTTTATTTTCAAATGCCCGTCATGCCGTCTGCGGCGCCCCAGGCTTTCGTCAATTTGGTCAATTATTTACGATTGCCAGAATATCATTCTGTCTGACGATAATATATTCCTCTTCGCCAAGCTTAACTTCATTTCCTGCATATTTGGAATAAATGACCTGATCGCCTGCCTTTACTTCCATTTTTACTTCCTTGCCGTCTACAACGCCGCCGGGACCTACTGCAATCACCTCAGCCTGCTGGGGCTTTTCCTTGCTCTGTCCGGGAAGCACAATGCCGGACTGGGTCATCTCCTCTGCTTCTAATTGTTTTAATACCACTCTGTCACCTAAAGGTACTAGCTTCATTATAATTGCCTCCTTTTGATACTGCCATTTTCATTTGTTAGCACTCATTAGTTTTGAGTGCTAATCACTAAACCATATATTAATTTTATATGTATGTCTTTGCAAACGTATTCTGACCGATTGTAAATCATTTATCTCTTTTTTTCTTTATTATACTCTCTTATTCTTTTGTTTTCTTATTTTGTCCCTGTAAATCAGATTTAATACTTTTTTTCTTTTTTGTTTCTACTCTTTTTAGCCAAAAGGCCGTCCGCAGTTTCCCGCGGACGGCCTTCTCTTTCAAAATCAGCACTTAATTTCCAGATATCCCAGCAGCTTGCTCATATCGTATTCCTCAAGCACCCCCAGGTTGGAATCATAAAATTTGCCATCGTAGTGTACCAGATAATGGCAGAAGCGTCCCATTTTTTCCATCATAATACAGCACTTAGGCAGCACTGCATCCTTGCCCTCAGTGTACACAATGATGTCATTGTGATCAATTCCATAATAGTTCAGTGCAGAAATCACGCGGCCCATGGTCGCCTGCCACTCTCTGCAGTCCATTACACTGATCACCTCGGCTATGGTAACGCCAGCCAGCATAGCCACGCAGGCCTGGCCGCAAAGACCGTCCTCAGGCTGGATGATCACCTGCATGCTGTCGATCTTGCGTATGGGATGCTCAAAGCTGTAGGGACTGTTCTGATCCATGCGGATCAGGGAGCCGTTTACATGGAGCAGTATTTTGTGGGGCACGCCCAGCTCCACGCTTACCGCATCCTCATCCTCTATATGAATCTCATAATTACCCTTTTCCTTGGGAAGCAGTTCGCAGTCAATGATTTTATTGTCCAGAACCACATCTCCTTTGATCACGTCCCGCTGCTTGCATACCTCCCACACATTAAAAGGAATCTGAATCATATATCCCTTTTCCTTTTTTTCAATTTTAGATTCAAAAAAATATCTCATGCTGCCTCCAATCCGATGCCTGTGCATCCATTACCTTCCCGTGCTTTCTTGCACACGCCTTGTTTTTTTCATTGTAGCAAATTCTACAATCCTTGAAAACCTCTTTTACACAAGTACTGAAAAAAAAACATACCGTCAAAAAAGTATCAATATCCGCAATTACTTACTTATTCTCTTCGCCTTGGAGGGAGAGATGCCGTAACGCTTTTTAAACAGCTTGCTGAAATGGTAGGCGTCCTCATAGCCCACGGAAGCAGCCACCTCCTGAATGCTGGTGCTTTGTCCGGCCTCCAGAAGCTCCCTTGCCTTTTCCAGCCTGATATTGATCAAATGGCGGATGGGAGTATCCCCCGTCTCGCTCTTAAAAATCTTGGAAATATAAAAGGGGCTTAAATACATATTTTCCGCAATGTGGTCCAGGGAAATTTTTTCATTGTAGTGATCATCAAAATAGTTGATGATCTGCTCCACCACATATTTTTTATTCACAGACTCAAAGGCATATCCCCCCGGCGCCTCCACGGGAGTGCACTGCTCCCTGATCACCAAAAGCAGTATCTGCACCAGATAGGATTTCAGCATAAAGTATCTTCCCTGACGGCACACCGCATTTTCCGACTCCATGGAAGCGCAGATTCGAAACAGCTTCTGGCGAAGCTCCCCGGTGGTGTGAATGATATATTCTCCCTCCGGCGCAGGAAAATAGTTCCTGGGCATATCCTTGATCTGAATGTCGGAAAAGCCCACAAAAAATTCCGTAGTGGGAAGCGGACTCTCCCCATCAAAAAGGGCCTGGTGCCTGACCCCCGGATTCAAAATCAAAAGATCCCCCTCCCCGACAGAATAAAGCCTTCCCTCTATCCGGTATTTTCCGCTGCCGGACAGCACAAAGGCCAGCTCAGGGAAATCATGGCTGTGATATTGGTCGTCTCCCTTGTTTCTGGTTCCCTTCCAGGTGAACAAAAAGGTTGGGTTCATTTCTTCAATCACGATGTCTTTTTTCTGCGCTGTCATTTCTCCTTCCGCCTCCGTATTTCTTCTGTCCCCATATATTTGTATTCTACCTTTTTGCAGCCAAAAAGTAAAACGTATTTTTACAAAATCATACATCTTTGTTGCAAGATACTCCATTTTCTTTTTAAGCGCCTTTCATAAAATGAAGGTATCAATTACAGGGAGGTGCATCCTATGACACCCATGAAATGGTTTTATTCCTTTCTCAAAAAATACAAGGGGCTGATGCTTTTAGGCATCCTTATGACCACCGTCATTGCGGCCTTGTCCATCGTAAACCCTTACCTGTCCGGCGTGATCGTGGACGACGTGGTTTCGGCCGGAAATTACAGTCTCCTGCCCGGACTGATCTGCTGTCTCTTAGGCGTCACTATTGTAAACGGCGTACTGCGCTTCTTTTACCAGGTGGTGTTTGAGACAGCTTCCCAGGGGACGCTCTATGACATGCGGGATAAGGTGTACCGGAAGCTTCTGCAGGAGGATTTCGCTTTCTATAATAAGAAGCGCACCGGCGATCTCATGAGCCGCCAGACCGGAGATATGGACGCCATCCGGCATTTTGTGGCCTATGTGATCTATGTGGTATATCAAAATGTCCTGCTTTTTGCCTTCGCTCTTTTGATGGTGTTTACGGTAAACGTAAAGCTTGCACTGTGCATGCTGCTTGTGCTTCCCTTTACCGCAGCGGCGGCCTTCAAGCAGTCAAAGGAGGTAAAGCCTGCCTTCCAGCGAAACCGCGCCTGCTTCTCCTCCTTAAACGCCTTTGTTCAGGAAAACATCAGCGGCAACCGGGTAGTGCGGGCCTTTGCTAAGGAGGACTACGAAATCGAAAAATTTGAAAAGGAAAACGACAAATTCCGGAACGCCCAGATCAAGGCCTCCCGGGTTTGGATGAAATATGTGCCCATTTTTGAAATTCTCTCCTATTTTCTCACTATCATTTTGATGGTTTACGGAGGATACATGGTTATTCAGGAAGAGATCACACTGGGAGACCTGGTAAAGGTAAACGGTTACCTGTGGATGTTAAATACGCCTCTGCGTATGGCCGGCTGGTGGATCAACGACATTCAAAATTTCATCACCTCCGTGGAGAAAATTTATGCCACCTACAGCGAGGAGCCCTCTGTTACTACTCCCGTCCATGGCGGAATCCACAAAAGACTGCGGGGAGATGTGGAGTTTCGGAATGTTTCCTACCGGGCGGACGACGAGGACATCGTTATGGACATCAATTTCAAGGCAAAGGCCGGAGAAACGGTAGGCATTATCGGCTCCACCGGGGCAGGCAAGTCCACCCTGATGAATCTGCTCTGCCGTTTTTACGACACCACCTCGGGAGAAGTGCTCATCGACGGCAAGAATGTACGGCAGATGGACCTTTACAATTTAAGAGACAATATCGGCATGGCCATGCAGGATGTGTTCCTCTTCTCCGACACCATCGAGGGAAATATCGCTTACGGCAGGCCGGACTGCAGCTTTGCAGAGGTAAAAAAAGCAGCTATTATGGCGGATGCCAATCACTTTATCTCAGCGCTGCCCCAGGGATACGATACTATTGTGGGCGAGCGCGGCGTGGGCCTTTCCGGCGGACAAAAGCAGCGCATTTCCCTGGCAAGAGCCCTGCTTAAAAACCCTTCCATTTTAATTTTGGACGACACCACCTCCGCGGTAGATATGGAGACGGAAAGCTACATACAAAAACAGCTCAAAACCATTCAGAAGGACTCGGACTGCACCGTATTTGTGATTGCTTACCGCATCTCCTCCATCAAGGACGCCGACCTGATTCTGGTGATGGACAACGGCCGGATTATAGAAAAGGGAACTCATGACCAGCTGGTGGCAAGGGGCGGCTATTACGCCAAGGCCTTCCACAATCAATACGGAGAAATCCCCTATGATCTTCTGCGGGAAGAACAAAACCACACACACAAGGGAGGAAACTGATTATGGCCAGAAACAGATATGATATGGACGAAATCTTAGAGGACAGCTTTGACGCAGGCCAGTTAAAAAGACTGGCAGGCTATGTTTCACCCTATCGGAAAAGAATGGCCGGCGTACTTGTGCTGATGCTTACCTCTTCAGCCCTGACCATGGTGATACCTATCTTTTTTCAGAGGATCATGGATGTTTACATTCCCCAGAAAAACATGCGCGGCATTGTTTTGGTGAGTGTGCTGACTTTTTTTGTGGCTCTTTACTCTGCAGTAAGCCTGCGCATTAAGATAAAAACCATGAGCATCATCGGCCAGAATATTATTCATGCCATCCGCAGCGATATTTTCTGTCATCTGCAAAAGCTTCCCTTTTCCTACTACGATGACAGACCTCACGGCAAAATTCAGGTCCGGGTGGTAAACTATGTAAACAGCTTAAGCGACCTTTTGAGCAATGGTATCATAAATACCATCACCGATCTGTGCAACCTGTTTTTCATCCTGATTTTTATGTTTTTGTGCGACGCAAGGCTGGCCCTTGTGTGTCTGTGCGGACTGCCCCTGCTTACGCTGATCATCCTTTTTATCAAGAGAAAGCAGCGCCTTGCGTGGCAGATCCAGTCCAACAAGCAAAGCAACCTAAACGCCTATATTGCAGAGAGCATCAACGGAATCCGCGTCACCCAGTCCTTTGTGCGGGAGCATGAAAACACCGATATTTTCAACCGGCTCAGCTATGGC